>SLFT01000327.1 GCA_007124105.1 Candidatus Hydrogenedentota bacterium
TACGCGCCGTGCCGCGTCCCTGGCTGGACGCCATGATCAACGATACGCCCCTGCCCGCCAACGGCCATGACGGACGCGTCGCCGCGGAAATGGTGCTCGCCGCTTACCAGGCAGCGGAAACGGGACGACGCGTATTGCTGTCCTGAACCACAGGAGCGACAGACCCGAACATATCGGCGATAGCGCGCGGGTTCTCAACAACCCCAAGCCATATTTCCGAGCCTTTTCGCATAATAACTGCAGACTTCCTGATCCCGGCTGGGGTTTGAGGCGATTTTTCGGAATTGGGATTGGCACTGTTTAACCAAAAATCTGAGCCCTGACCTGGAACAAAACGAATACGCTTTCTCGGTGGCCGCACCAACTGAAAAACTTTGTTGAACTAAACAGGTGGCACCGCCCCCGATGAACCGTATTGACAGGATTGACAGGATTGACGGGATGGACGGCCGCATCTACATTGACGCGCATCTCTTGATTTCCACGGCGTTTAGTCCAACGAACAACAACGCATTGTGATTCGTCACGCTTCATGGTTGGCGCAGTGATCGTTTGCTTATCTGATATTTGAAATTTGAGATCGTCATTTCCAGAAGGTCCCTTGCATGAACTATGGATTATGTTTAAAGATTTCGTTGTGGCCGACCACGTGATGTTTGCGCCCCATGGATATCATATTTCAAATATCAGATATCAATACGCATAGCACGCTGCTGTCGCTGATACTTGTTCTTCCCTGTCGCGGGATGTGCGCATTCTGTACTCGTATGATAGCGCGAATATCGAAATACGTGACTGGAAAGTGCAGAACCACCGTCACTGTGAAACAAAGTCTCTCCTGACCACGGTTGCCCGGGTTTCGAGATTGCGTTATCCACGCAATAACAGTGGTCGGCATCTATCAACATTTCTTATCCACAGCGCAGCCGTTTAATCCAACTCCCTTGATACATTAGAATTCATCGTCAAATAGAATTATGGTTGAGATTACAGCACGACTTAGGGTCCAACCTTATCGTTTGTTACGGTACAGCAAGAAAAAAAGTGCCACCACCGTTTCCGACGAGGTCAGGAAGTCTGATATTGTATTCACGAGGTTTAGGCGCCGTCTCAGATGAAGGCTGGGCGGCGCGAACACTGGGAACCCTTCGGGAGTCGTGTGAAAAGACCTGGTTGGTAGAAAGGTGGGCCGCATGTTTGTATCACTGCGTTGGATAACGTGGGCGGCCGTGGCGCTGTTAGCTTGTTGAGCGGCATGGGCGACACCGCCTGAAATGCTTCTCGTGCCCGCAGGCGTCTTCGAGATGGGACGGCTTGATAGGTCGCCACCGTCACAGGATCACGACGAAGCCCATCGCGATATATGCGCGGATATTTTGGGGATCGACCACAAGCGGCATTGACAATCCGTCGCTTGATATGGGAATATGGTTGCCCCAAACCGTACTATGTGTCGGTTGGATACAGATTGGCAGGCAACAATCAGACAAACGCTACGCGAGAACCAGAGCGCCCGGAAGGTTTACTGGTTCGAAAGCACCTTGCCTGAGATGCCAAATTGCACCCTCTCGGCATCTTCCTTTTTTCGCAATTGTGAACCAAGTGGTGCAAACGCAAAACAATACGCGGTTTGGAGTATCTTCCCATGCCTGTCATCCCCTTGAAATATCAGATATGGCTTTATTACGGCTCATTGGCCTGCGTGACAATGGCGGCGGGTATTCACGATTCCACATTCAACAATTTCCTTTCTGATGCATTCAGTATGACCGCCGACGCGCGTGGACGTCTGGAATTTCCACGGGAGCTGCCGGGTCTTCTGGTCGTGATGATGACAGGGGCGCTGTACATGCTTCCGCTGACCCGGGTGGGGCTTGTGGCCGCGCTGATTTCTGCTGTCGGACTGGTTGGGCTTGCTTTCAGCGCTGGGTCTTATTGGTTTATGATTGTGGCAATGGTTGTCATGAGCGCGGGCAAACATCTGCTTCAACCGCTTGGCGCGTCTATTGTAATCGGCTTGAGCGACGAACATAACCGCGGCACGCGCCTGGGTCAGGCCGCCGCCGTGGGTACCCTGTTCACTGCGCTTGGCACCGGACTGGTGTGGCTGCTTATGGACCGCGTATCGCCGGAATACAGGACTACGTTTTTGTTTGCGGCGGGCATATCCATGATCGCAACCGTATTCTTTGCCGCCATGCACATTCCTCATCTTCACCAGCCGCGCCCGCGTCTGGTGGTTCGGCGCGAGTATCGTCTGTATTATCTGCTCGAGTTCCTGGCGGGCGGACGCAAACAGATATTCCTCACCTTTGGCCCCTGGGTATTGATCAGGGTATACGGATTGCCCGCCCCTTCCATTGCGGGCCTGCTCATGCTCGCCTGCCTTATCGGCATTGTGTTCAAGCCTCTGGCGGGCATGGCAATGGACCATTTCGGCGAACGGACGATTATGATCACGGAAGGTCTTGTACTGGCCCTGGTTTGCCTCGGGTATGGATATGCCCTGTGGCTTATACCCGACCCCGGCTGGGCGCGGCGGCTGGCATGCGCCTGTTTCGTGCTGGACGAAATGCTGTTTGCGCTGGGCAACGCCCGCGCCCTGTATCTATCCCGGCTGGTTAAAACGCCCCAGGAACTGAACTCGTCGCTTGCGATGGGCGTGTCTATCAACCATATAGCGTCCATGACGATACCCGCCGTGGCCGGGGCTATCTGGGTAATCCTCGGCTATGAACGGCTGTTCCTGGGCGCGGCATTATTTGCGTTAATACTTTCCAGTGTTGCCGCACTGACGCCTCGATCAGGAAGACGTTTTGCCAGAACAATCAGAAGATGAACAGGAGAACGTCTCTTGTCATAAAAACGGCTCTCGTCATGTTTCCGCCTGTTTACAGCACCACGCCAATAGTAAGAAGCAGATTTGCATAGATGCGCTGTTCACCGGTAATGATTTGCAGACACGTATCAGGGCCTGACGCCTCTTCGTAAAAGGTAAAGCGATCGTATCCAGTCAACTGCAATCCAGGCATCTGCGCGCGGAACTCGTCGAAAATAGTGGGTTCCGGCCCTTCTGCGGGTTCCATGACCGCTGCGTCTTCAATGGGTACGGCCGTAAGCAGTACGCGCAGCACATCGGTCACAGTGGGCATCCCGGGCGCTAGATTCAAGTAAACAAGGGACGCATTATCACCGAGCATGGTGCTGGCGGGATAATTGCCGTCGGCAATGAGAATTTTTGAACCGTGGCCCGCCGCCGCCAGCGCTTCCAGAATCTCCGGATGAATCAATTGTTGTCGCAACATTACAGAAATCTCCTTTGGCAGCTATCATCGCTGATTAACTCGACTCTACTCATGGTACGCATTCGACAGGGGATAAGCAAGCAATCGGCATAAAGAAACGCCGCGCCCGGGCGTAAACCCGTCCGAACGCGACGTTGTTACATCATTTTTTCGCGGATATTACCTGGACGAAGGGAGTGTCGGCGTATAATGAGTCAGTATCTTCATGTAGTTGGCGCGTTCGAACGCGGCAGGCTCCGGGCATTTCTTTTGACTCATGCTTCCCTGCATCTGCTTTATGGATTCATACTCATGGTCTTTCATCCACTGTATGACGCCGTCGCGCACCACGGTCAAATGATCAATGCCGTGTTTGAGCAGCGCTGAGGTAAGCATCGCTACATTCGCGCCGGCCATCATGCACTTGATTACGTCTTCGGCAGTATGCACGCCGCCAGTAACGGCCAAGTCGGCGTTCAAGGCGCCGTGGAGAATTGCCGTCCAGCGCAACCGCAACCGCAATTCCCGTGAATCGCTGAGCTCGAGGTCCGATTTCACCTCGAGTTTCTCCAAGTCAATATCAGGCTGATAGAAACGGTTAAACAGCACCAGCGCGTCCGCGCCGGCCTCATCCAGGCGCCTCGCCATATTGGCCATGGCGCTGAAATACGGCCCGATTTTCACGGCTACCGGAATGGACACAATCGTCTTGACATTTTTGACAATCTGGCAGTAGATTTCTTCCAGGGCCTGGCTGGTCATACCGGGGTTGGTTGGTATAAAGTAGACATTCAGCTCGAGCGCGTCCGCGCCGGCATCTTCTATCTGACGGGCGAAGTCAATCCAGCCGCCGGCGGAAACGCCGTTCAAACTGCCGATAATGGGGATGCCCGCAGACTCCTTGGCGCGTTTGACATGTTCCAGGTACGCATCCGGGCCCATTTTATAATCGCCCAGGTCAGGGAAATAACTGAGCGCCTCGGCAAAACTGTTTTTACCCTGAAGCAGATTCTCATTTAGTTCGTTGCCGGCGAGGGTAATCTGCTCCTCGAAAAGAGAGTGCAGCACTATTGCCGCCGCGCCGGCGTCTTCCATGCGCTTGATGTTTTCTATTGGCTCGCTCAACGGAGAAGGCGATACAACAAGCGGGTTCTTCAGATTCAATCCCAAATAGCTGGTTTTCAAATCCATTTATGTTCTCCTCCACCCACTAGGGGCGCTTGGTTTTCTTTCACTAGAATGTTTCGGCTGCGTTTACGCTTCTGTTTGCGCAGCCTCGTCACACGACATATTTGCAAGATACGTATACAGCTGCCAGCGCGTCGCGACATCGCCTTGCGCTTCCTTGAGTAAGCGCTTGGCCAGCTCGGGCTGACTGAGCGACAGCATCTTGTAGCGGGTTTCATTGTAAATATAATCTTCAAGAGCCACCGTGGGCGCTTTCGAATCGAGCTGGAACGGGTTCTTCCCTTCTTTCGTCAAGTCCGGATTGTAACGGAACAAGGGCCAGTGGCCGGATTGTACCGCGGCCTTCTGTTGATCAAGGCCCATGGCCAGGTTATAGCCGTGGGCAATGCAATGGCAATAGGCGATAATCAGGGCCGGCCCGTTGTAGGCCTCCGCTTCACGGAACGCCTTCACGGTGTGCGCGTCGTTCGCGCCCATGGCGACATGCGCAACGTATACGTTGCCATAGGTCATTGCAATAAGGCCAAGGTCTTTTTTTCCTGCGGGCTTTCCGCCGGCGGCGAATTTAGCCACCGCGCCACGAGGCGTTGCCTTCGAGCACTGGCCGCCCGTATTCGAATACACTTCGGTGTCCATGGCGAACAGGTTGATATTGAGGCCGGACGCGATGACGTGGTCGAGACCGCCGTAACCGATGTCATAAGCCCAGCCGTCGCCGCCCAGGGCCCACACGCTCTTGCGCACCAGGAAATCGGCTACATGCAACAGCCCTTTCGCTTCGGGCGAATCGTTATTGGCAAGTTTCTTTTTCAACGCGGCCACGCGTTCCCGTTGCGCGAATATACCCGCCTCATCGCTCTGGTCGGCGGTAAGCAACGCGGCTGCCAGGTCGCCGCCAATTGCGCTCTCGAGACGCTTCACCAGTTCGCGGGCGTATTGGTTCTGCTTGTCCACGGTGACGCGCATACCCATGCTGAACTCGGCGGCGTCCTCGAAAAGCGAATTCGACCATGTCGGCCCGCGTCCCTCTGCATTCGGCGCCCAGGGCGTGGTCGGCAGGTTGCCGCCATAAATGGACGAGCAGCCTGTGGCGTTGCCGATATATAAACGGTCGCCAAATAACTGGCTCATCAGCTTTACGTAAGGCGTTTCGCCGCATCCGGCGCAGGCGCCGTTGAACTCGAACAGCGGTTGTAACAGCTGCACGTCCTTCACCGCGCTGTGGTTCAGCTGATTGCGGTCCACTTCGGGCAGCTCCAGGAAAAAGTCCCAGCAGGCGCGCTCGCGCTCGCGAATCGGCGCCTGCTTCACCATATTGACTGCGCGCAGTTTCACCTCCTCCTTGTTCTTGGCGGGACAGGTCTGAACACACAAGGTGCATCCGGTGCAGTCTTCTGGCGCTATCTGCAACACAAACCGCTTGTCAGCGAAGTTTTTCCATCGCGCCTTGGCGGATTTGAAGCCTTCGGGCGCGTCTTCGAGCGCGTCGGGCTCCACTATCTTCGAGCGGATGACGGCGTGTGGACAAACCATGGCGCACTTGCCGCACTGAATGCATACATCGGGGTCCCAACTGGGGATTTCGAGCGCAATGTTGCGCTTCTCCCACTTGGTTGTGCCCACAGGGAACGTGCCGTCCACCGGCATCTTGCTCACCGGCAGATTCTCGCCGTTTTCGGCCAGAATTTCAGCGGTAAACTCACGAACAAATTCAGGCGCGTGGTCCGGAACCGGTTGGCGCAGATCGAAGGAACTGGTCGCTTCATCGGGCACCTTCACCTCGTACAGATGCTCAACGGACATATCCACTGCCGCCCAGTTCTTTTGTACAATCGCTTCGCCACGTTTTCCGTAGGTCTTCTTGATGGCGTCCTTAATGGCCGTAATGGCCTGTTCCTGGGGAAGCACCCCGCTAATGTAGAAGAAGCACGTCTGCATCACCGTGTTAATGCGTCCGCCCATGCCGGCCTGCCTGGCCACATCAAAGCCGTTAATGACATAAAACTTTATTTTCTTTTCAATGATCTCACGCTGCGCGGTGCGGGGGAGCTGGTTCCAAATTTCGTCGGGGCCATAAATGCTGTTTAACAGGAACGTAGCGCCCGGCTCTGCGCATTTGAGTACGTTCAGTTTTTCCATGAAGGAAAATTGGTGACAGGCGATAAAATTCGCGCGTGTAATAAGGTAGGTGCTTTTTATGGGTTTGGGCCCAAAACGCAGGTGCGAAGTGGTCATGGCGCCTGATTTACGCGAGTCATACACGAAATAGCCCTGTGCGCAGTAGCCCGCGTCTTCGCCAATGATCTTAATGGAGTTCTTATTCGCGCCCACCGTGCCGTCCGCGCCCAGGCCGTAGAAGATGGCCCGAACCGTCTCGGCATGCTCAGTAGAGAAGGAAGGATCATAGGCGATGCTGTTCTTCGATACATCATCATTGATGCCGACGGTAAAACGTTTCATCGGCTTTTCTTCCTTGAGGTGATCAAACACCCCTTTGATCATGGCGGGCGTAAATTCTTTTGACGACAATCCGTAACGACCGCCGACGACCTTCGGCATGTCCTTGAACGGGGCCGTACCCTCCATGATCGCTTCGGTAACCGCCGCGGCCACATCCAGGAACATGGGGTCGCCGCCGGCGCCCGGCTCCTTGGTGCGATCAAGAACGGCGATCGTTTTCACCGAGGCGGGAAGAGCGCTCAAGAACGCATCCGCAGCAAACGGCCGGTAGAGTCGCACAATAACAGCGCCGATTTTCTCGCCCTTTTCCACCAGATATTCGACCGTTTCCACTGCCGCTTCCGCGCCACTGCCCATGAGCATGATAACGCGGTCGGCGTCCGGTGCGCCCACATAATCAAACAGGTTGTATTGCCGGCCGGTAATAGAAGCAAACTTATCCATTGCTTTCTGTACAATCGCCGGACACGCTTCGTAGAACGGATTGCACGCCTCACGGGCCTGGAAAAAGACGTCCGGGTTTTGCGCGGTGCCGCGAATGATCGGGCGGTCGGGCGACATGGCCCGCTGACGATGGGAAAACACGAGTTCATCGTCAATCATGGCGCGAATATCTTCGGGCAGCAACTCCTCGATCCTGTTGACCTCATGGGAAGTGCGGAATCCATCGAAGAAGTGCATGAAAGGGATGCGTGACTCAAGTGTTGCCGCGTGCGCGATCAGCGCCATATCCTGGGTTTCCTGAACCGACCCCGAGGCCAACATGGCAAAACCGGTGCTACGCGCCGCCATCACATCGCCGTGATCACCGAAAATGGACAACGCATGTGTAGCCAGGGTGCGCGCGGAAATATGAAACACGGCCGGCGTCAACTCACCCGCGATCTTCAGCATGTTCGGGATCATCAGCAACAAGCCCTGCGAAGCGGTGAAGGTGGTTACCAACGAACCTGACTGAAGAGCGCCATGCACGGCGCCGGCGGCGCCCGCTTCACTCTGCATCTCAACTACCAGTGGAACGCTGCCCCAGATATTGGGACGGCCTTCCGACATCCACTGGTCGGCCCACTCGCCCATAGGCGATGAAGGCGTAATCGGGTAGATGCCCGCAACCTCGCTTACCTGGTAAGCAACATTTGCAACGGCCTCATTCCCGTCAACGGTACGGATGGGTCTGCTCATAATACTCCTGACTCCAATCTTAGTGAGTGAAAGGGTTGTAGAATAAAAAAAAGGAGGCGGCCTACGCGGAATGCATCACGGCCACACAGCATATAAACACCCGCCGCCACTAAAAAACACAGCCAGCGCGGGCGGGCATAATGCGATAATAGGCGCATCCATCGTATCGCATGTATGACATGCGATTAGCTGCTGCTTGTATTATGCGCATGTTGCGTACCATATTCAAGAACCATGCAAAACATTCGGTAGGCATAATTAACATTTGCCCGCGCAAGAAACAAGGGGGAGCAACACAAATACGCCCGCCAACGCACACTCTCTTCAGAGGAGATGCAGAAACTTGTGGTTGCCCCTGGGAAAAGCGAAGTTGCTGAACGAGTCAGGCGCAACCCACTGAAGTTCTGTGTGTGTTCGCGGCTCTGGCGTACCGTTCACGATGGAACACCGGTACACATTCAAGGTGACGCGAAAATGAGTATAGGCATGTTTCACCACCGCAACGAGTCCGCCCGGGCGCACCGTAACGCCCAATGTTTCGCAACATTCTCTTACAAGAGCGTCCGTTATATTTTCACCCGGTTGAATCCTGCCGCCGGGAAACTCCCATAATCCACCTAGAAACCCCTCCGAGGGACGCCTGCCAATCAAATATTCTTCACCGTTTCTGATGGCGGCCACGGCCATCTCGTGATGGGGGACAGCCTTCTTTGGGGTGCGTAGGGGCAATGAATCTTGCAGATTTTTGGAAAAGGCGTCGCAGTAACGTTGCACGGGACAGTTCTCGCACAAAGGCGATCTTGGAACGCATACCCGCGCTCCCAGTTCCATCATGGCTTGATTGAAGTCGCCCGGCGTCTTCGCGGGCGTCAGCGCGGCCGCCCGTTGCCACAATAGTTTTTCTGTTGCCGGTAAGTCAATGGCCGTGTCCATTGCGTCAAGTCGCGCCAATACGCGTTTGACGTTGCCGTCCACAATGGGCACGGCCTTGTTAAAGGCAATGCTCGCAATTGCTCCGGCCGTGTATTTTCCGATACCGGGAAGCATCCGCAACAGTTCGGGCGAATCAGGAAATCGGCCCCCATACTGTTCCATGACCAAGGCCGCCGCCCGTCTCATGTTTCGCGCGCGCGTGTAGTAACCGAGCCCCTCCCATTGCTTTAACACGGCCTGTTCATCGGCCTGCGCCAAGGATTCCAAGGTGGGAAACCGCTTAAGAAAGCGCTCGTAATAAACCAGCCCCTGGTCTACCCGGGTCTGTTGCAGCATGATTTCGGCGAGATATACCCGGTAGGGGTCTTTGGTGCGCCGCCAGGGCAGATCGCGCGCCTCAACGGCAAACCACTGGAGCAGTGCCTTTTGGAAAGCGCGCGCGCCGTGTTTCATAGGGGTTCTTTCTCATCGTTATCAGCGCTCGCTGCCGCTTATGGATGATGCTGGTCATCTTCCAGGCAACCAAGCAACAGGTCAACACTGACGGTTTCACCAAAAGGTTTGCGCGCGCCTTGCTGATACAATTCGTTCAGCCGCATTTCGTGTTCTTTTCCCAGGCGGGCATAATCAAGAAGCCCCGCGATCACGTCCCGGCGCTCCACATGATCAAAATTTCGCCGATTCACAAAGCGGCCGTTCTTCAGGCGCGGCAGTTCGGTGACGGCGTTATCGTACCGCTCAAGAAGACGGCGCAGTTTGTGCGTGTTCAGTATTTCCGGGGCGGGCGCACTCTTTTGGTAGTGAGCCACAAAGCTGTCCGGCGCCGTTTCCCAGGCGTACGTAAAGTGATCGGAAAAGGGTTTTGGGCATCCTTCGTCCAGGTAGTAGAGATTCCACTGATGTTCGCGAGACCATGCGCGGTCCACGCGCTCAGGCTTCTGCTTTGGTTGTTCCTCCGCGCCAAGGCGCATCTCCAACGTCACCACATAACTATGTTCCGGCAAGGGTTCCACGTGAACAAACACCTGCTCGGGCGGCAACAACTCCTCGAAGCGGACCCGGGCATTGTCGTTCCGAGTGAGGCTGTCAAAATCCCTGGCGTAGCCGTCGGGAAACTCCTCGAAATCACAGTCCGCGATATGTTCCCGCGTCATCTGCTCCATGGGCACAAGCATGTCGCCCGTGCCAAAAAGAATCATGGTGGGATTCGCGATATAAGGAACCTTGCTTATGGGGCTTACATAGTACCAGGCGTCATCGCTCAGGTCGTCGCCGAAATGCTCATAGGTCATATCAGCGAGGGGCAGCACCGCCGCCATGACCGGGAGCGGCGCTTCAAAAGGCTGATCGAATTCGGTCAGCAAAGGCCTGTTCGCTTCGAAGTAACTGAAGTTGTACGCCCAGTTGACCACCGGCGCGTCCGCAGTGGCCGAGGTGACGGGGAACATATCCGCGCTCATTGCCAGCGCCATGTAGCCGCCCTGACTGCCGCCGTCCAGATGCAGACGCGATCCGTCTGTAACGGGACAACGGCGGGCCCATTGGATAATGGCGCGGGCAAGGTTGTTCCCGTCTCCCGGCGATACGGCAATAGGTGCATCATCATTGTACACCGCGGTAAACACCGCCCAGCCGCGTTCCGCCCATTTGCGCGCGCCGTTAACGCCCATTTCATAGTGGACATGGCAAAAAACAGGCAGGGGCGCACTCTTATTGAAACGCTCGCGATGTACCACCAGGCGGGCCCTGCCTTCGCGGGGTTCGCCGTATATGTCAAGGTACGGCACTCGCGCCAACGCCACATCGAAAGCCCCGTCTTTTTCTAGTGACAGTACAAATGCCGCGCCCTCGAAATCGGCTTCATCAAATAATGCGGCATCAAGGGCCATGCTGCAATTGACCTGCAACAGCAGGCAACACAACACCGGAACAACGCGCCGCGCAATGCCTGTTGTCAAAGGCTTCATTGTAGATGTTCCTTGAAGTACAAGACTACAGTTCTTTTATCCGTACATTACGGAACAACACATGGTCGCTGTGATCCTGCAACCCAATAAACCCACGTCGTAGACGGTAACGCATCTCTTCCACCTCATCAAAATTGACGTCCTGCACCAGCACGCCGTTCAGTTTGGCGCGGTAATGGGGCCCGTTCAGCACGAGCTCCACTTCATTCCATTCGCCTTCAGGGCGGGCCGCAACAGTCAACGGAGCAAGCACATCGTACACCGCTCCCGTACTTGTATCATGCGGCTCGGTGAGATACGAGTCACCGATAATTTGGAATTCAAAGCCAATCTTCGATTGCCGGGCTGCCCGCGGCGCGCGTAAGAATACGCCGCTGTTGCCATCTTTTTCCGTGATGTTGTATTCGAAACGCAAGATAAAATTATCGTACCGCTTGTTCGTCATAACGGCACCGGCGCCGCTGCCATGAAATTCGATGTAACCGTCTTCATTTACGTAGAAAGAATCCTCACCATAATTGAAGGGCCACCAGTTGTCCAGATCGCGACCGTTAAACAACGCGACAAATCCTTCTTCTCGCTCTTCCTCTGACAACATGGAATTGTCCGGCATCCAATCCGCTTTCTCCGCCTCCCTCATATAGGCCGCATCCAACAAGGCGTATGCCTCCTGCAAATCTGCAAGAACATAGTTGACATCGCCGTGAGGGTCCCTTGGCAGCGCGTCTTTCAACAAGAACAAACCGCTGTCTCCCGCTTCGCTCGGGTCATCCGTAACCGTGACGTCGCCATTTTCCGGGGCGGCGAGAACAAGATGGGGGGCGACATCCTTGAAGCGCGCGGCCAACGCGGCGGCGTCCGGTCCGTCAATCCAATAAGCCGCCCGCGCTTCGTTGTAAAGCGCCTTTGCCGCCGTGGCAACCGCGTTGCGCCGAAATTCCGCTGTGCCGCCTTCACCGATAACGCGCACCAACACAGCCATGCGCTGGTTCCTGGCGCGGTCGGCGTAGGCAGATACAGTCGCCACACTTTCCGCGGCGAGTTCCGTACCGTCTTCGTTAAAACCGCACAAATCAAACGCGATAGTGTTGCCGCCCACTTCGGCAACACGCGCCATGATCGGAACCATGGCCGACAGCTCCGCGCCCCTGGCGCACACATCTGGTTCGTGAATCGCCCGTAACGTAAAACCGGAATCACGCCTTTGTATCCGCCCATCTTCAACCGACAAATCATAACGTCCCGCTTCCCACGGCATCGAAGCGCAGGAGGCACAAAGCACACTTAATGTCAAAAGGATCAGAACACTGTGACTACGAAACATGGCAACATTTCTCGTTCTTGTTAAAGACGTTGAAAGACTACACGGACATTAAGGGATCAAGCATCAAAACGCAATTTAAGGTAAGAAAGCGCTTCTACCCGGTGTTTGCGAAAGCGATACGCTCTGTGCGTATCCGAAGCGCCGTTCTGCTCATGAACAGAACATTTTCATACCGCGCCTGATCCCCTAACATCATAACATCGGCTTATCCGGCATTCAAGGGGGGCGACTAAAAACGGCTCGGCCTAATTTACGCCGCAGTAATAGAGACGCCTTAGCCCAAGCAATGAGTATGCAGACCCGTTACACATCCTCATTTTTCGGAGAACGTCTTTTCCAGCCATGCATTGCCAGCAAAACCATAATACTCAGACCGAGAAGAAGCCAGTCCCCGAACCAGCCCATGAGACCCTTTTCAATGTGGCCATTACAACCGCACATGAAGTCATCGTTGTCATCATCACCAGCAATAATCTCGACAAGCTCGTCTCGTGTTAAATAACCGTCGCCATTCAAATCGAGCGCGTCGAACTGTTCCCGTGTGAGACTTGGCCATATCGTTCGGGCCTCCTCGAAACGCAATTTGCCGTCTTCTGCCATGACCGCGTCGTCAAAGGCATCCAACAAAAGGGCCGCGATATCTTGCAAAGGGGTCGGTTCACCTTCTTGACGTTCACCCTCTCGCGGTTCACCTTCAACAACTTCGCCTTCGGTAAGTTCGCCTTCCACAGGTTCACCTTCAGCCGCTTCGCCCTCGGACTCGCCTTCAGCAAGCTCGCCTTCAGCAAGTTCGCCCTCGGACTCGCCTTCAGCAAGCTCGCCTTCAGCCGCTTCGCCCTCGGACTCGCCTTCCACAGGTTCACCCTCAGCCGCTTCGCCCTCGGACTCGCCTTCCACAGGTTCACCCTCAGCCGCTTCGCCCTCGGACTCGCCTTCCACA
>SLFT01000490.1 GCA_007124105.1 Candidatus Hydrogenedentota bacterium
AAGGCGCCATGCCTAGAACGAAGTATGTGTCTGAAAACGGAGCATTAGAGCTCTTATCAACGATCAATACCAACAGTAACGTATCGGTTTATGTGCAGTTGGAGAACCTGATCCACTTCGGGATCGCGTCGGGCAAATTAAAAGCTAAGGACCGCCTGCCGCCAGCGCGTGAACTGGCTGAAAAACTGGATATCAATATGAATACGGTATCCAAAGCGTACCGCGACTTAGTAGTAATGGGTTTGCTTACCACCCGGCGAGGCCTCGGTGTCTTCATTAATGAAGGGGTGGAGAAACAGTGTCGCGAATTTTGCCGCAAGACGATTGTTAAGCACTTGTATGAGGCCGTAGCCGAAGGCGTGACAGCCGGCCTTAAAGCGGATGATATCCGAAGTATTGTCAATAAGGTGCTGGAAAGCGATCCGAAACCTTATGGCAAAGTACCAACGTCTATTGAATAGTGCTGTGACAAACAGTCCGAGAACAAACTATTTAGAACGTCCGCAGTTAATCTTGCGACACCGCTAGCGCCTTCTTCCGATACCTGAAACTTTTTGATTATTTTCGATTTAGCAGATTGACGCCCGGGATAGTGGCACGCCAGCGTAGCTATCCCGGGTGTTGTTATTCTCATGGCGGGAGTAGTATCTGACGATAGAAATGTGTATTGAAAACACACCGATACACCTGGGCTCATGCAGTTGGCAAAGGCGGGATGTCGTATGGCAACAAGCCCCCAACGCCTACGATGTTTCTGAGGGCAGCGTTCATATCTGGCGTTTTTTTCTGGACGAAAGTTACGCGCTCGCGCAAGGCGGCGCATCCGACTTGCTAACCAGCGAAGAGTATCAGCGGTGGCACGGGATGGCAAGTGCCCGCAGAAAGCTGGAGTATTTGACCGGACGCGTGATGCTTCGCCGCCTCATGGCGTTATACCAGAATATTCCTGCGCAGGGTCAACCGCATCAGAGCATACACATCCGCGACCATAAGACAGACGCCCCCGAACCGCCCCCCCCACTTTGTGCTAGTCTCAGTCACAGCGGTGCAGTGTTGTTGATCGCGCTGGCCCGACAGCCTGTTGGCATTGACGTGGAGAAACCGCGAACTGCGGCGCACTATCCCCATATTGCGCGAAAAATGTTCCCGCCGACCTGGGCACAAGCCCTTATGCGCTTGTCACACGCGCCTCAAAGACAAGCCATCCTTTTCGCGCGATATTGGACAGCCGTGGAATCGCTGTATAGACTGGAAGGCCATGGTCTCTTGCGCTCTTTCGTCAAAGAAACCGCAACAGACCGGTTCCAGGAAAACAAAAACTGGGGATGTCATTTTCATGCGGGAAACAGCCATATTGCAGCGTTGACCGCTTCGCACCCTTGCGCTCTTTCCTGTTATCAGGCCAATGCGGCATTTTTGGCAGCCCTGCCATAGCGCAATGACAAAATCCCGATTATTTCTGTCCTTCTTGCTCTTCCCGCGCCTGTTCCTTCACCGCATTTTTCATAGCTTCGCGGAACTCAGGCGTCATAAAGGTATCGTGAAACAGTACGCGCTCAGCCAGTTTATAGCGCATCCGCGTATGCCTGATATCAAGAAGGGCGATGTAAAGAGCAACAAGCATCAGTGCCGTAAATACGCCCCAATAAATAACGAGAAAAAATATGCTTACCTCGGGGGCTATCATGAATGTACTCATAACAGCCAGCAGAAAACACACTATCAGACACGAGACGCCAACAACACGCCACTTCCATTGTGTAACCATACTCGTTTTGTACTCCGTCTTCGCCCTATTAGTATTTTCTTTCACGCGCTCCCCATCCGTCCCGCACGAGTATACCAGGTTGCTCAGCGTACTATGGCCGGCAGCGTATTGCAAAGCATTGCAGCCATGCCAGGAAAGCGTTTGAAAAGATGCAATATCCGCTGACCAAACCCGACCTGCTGGAAACACAGGTCAGTATTGCGGCACCCAAACACGCTCTTCGTAACGTTCGCCAGTTGGCGCAATTACCGTGCGCGTCTCATACCGGCCAGCATGAGACCGAAGCGCAGGCGGCGGCGGGGCTTGTCTATAAACTACAGGCCGGGGCGCGGTGCTTTTTTCGATATGGTCGCCAACCAAAGCGCCCGTTAAAGCGCCAACCCCCGCGCCGATGAGAGCGCCTTCTCCTGCGCGCCCGACCTGATGGCCGGCGATAGCGCCCATGCCCGCCCCCAAAGCGCCTCCGACGACGGCCCCGTCCTGCACGGGCGTTGTCTGGCATCCAGCCAACAGTGCTGTTGCGGCCACTACCATAAAACTTATCTTTATCATGGAACGATTCCTTATCCTTAATAACTTTCCACGTGTGATTTGCTTTTATCGGTAAATATAGACGCGCGGCAATCCAATTTATTCAGAAGTTCTGTGTTCATTTTAGATGCATCCTTCTTTTCGGGCTTGATTGAGATGTTGACGTCTGTAACGTGGGATGCTACAATAAGCCTATGAAATAATAAGATTGATAATTGCAAACGTCGGCAAGGGCTTTTGAAGCCCTCTAGCTAATACACGATAGTATGAAAAACCAACGTCAGTTTCTACGCGCAAGAGCAACTTGGCGCTAAACAATACGATTCAGGAGCGTTGATGTCCGGCCTGCCTTGCGTAACTAAGGTGCGGATGCAACTGCCGGAAGACCGTGCTGGACACACAATTTGATTAGCGTCATTGTACGCTTATTGGAGTATGCCTGTCCATGTTTCGAAATAATGCTAGCGGCACTTCGACAAAGCGGATCAAGCGGTTGGGTGAATTGTTTATCGAAGACGATATCATCACCCAGGAACAATTGGAGCAAGCCCTTGCCCAGCAACGCGCCAATGGCGGTTTCCTTGGACAGATTCTTGTCGAGCAAAAAGTTATTAACCAGGACACGTTGATTTCCTATCTTGCCAAACAATGCCACATCCCCCACCTCAGTCTGCTTAATTATAAAATTGGCCCGGATGCACTGGCCCAGGTGCCCAAGGAACTTTGTCTGAAGCACTATCTTATCCCTGTTGACAAGATGGGACGCATTCTGACGTTGGCAATGGTTGACCCACTTGATACGCAGGCGCTTGACGAAATCAAGAAGCACTGTCCAGGCCTGCGCATTAAACCGGTCTTGTGTAGTTGGGAGCATTTTCAGGTTGCGGTCAAGCATCTGTACGCGCAGGAGGTAAAGCGTCCGGACAACATGGAAGATAGATACGCTCAGTTCGGTCTGCGCCCGCCAACGTCACCCAGTAATACTGAAAGCAGCAAGGAACCATTGCAACAGCAGCGACAGGAGCTGGACATTGACAAAACAATTTACATGGACACTTCATCGCCGCCGGCACAAACGAAAACGCATGCGGCACCGGTAAAAGGGGCCGCGGACACGCCGCCGTCCCAGGTAAAGTCGGACTCTGTAGACGAACCGGGTGCAATTCAAGAGATGGCCCAGACCATGCGCACTAGTGTTACTGCTGCCGTAAAAGCGGCTCAAACTGCGGCGCCGGAACAGCCGGCTGACATGGCGGCAATTGCATCAGGGACACTTGAGTCCATTGCGAAAAACGACAACTCCGGGGAGCAGGGACTGGCCTCTATCGCTCAGGTCATGCTTCAGTCCCTGGATGCGGAGAAAAA
>SLFT01000203.1 GCA_007124105.1 Candidatus Hydrogenedentota bacterium
TGAAGGGCGTGAGTGCTTCCACGAAAGTCCCAGATTGTTAATGTAGCAGGCGCGCGCCTTATTTTCGGGCAAGTAAACGAAGAAGGGGTCGAAAAAACTATGACGAAAATACTTGTAGTAGACGACGACATTGATCTGGCGGAACTTGTAAAGACAAAGCTTACCGCTGAAGGGCATCAAACCTTTATAGTCAACACGGGAGAAGGCGCTTTCGAGTATGCCAAGATGGTGAAACCGACAATCTGTCTGCTTGATATTATGCTGCCAGGCATCACGGGGTATCAGATATGCCGCAAGATTCGGAAGGACCCTGAACTGTATCGTGCGGCTGTGTTGATGCTGACCGCGCTTGGCGAAGAGCCGGAAATTGTTCATGGGATGGAGCAGGGGGCGGACGACTATCTGGTAAAGCCATTTCGCCTCGAACGTCTCATGGATAAAATAGCGTCCTTGAACGCATTGTTGACCTCGCTGGAACAACGCCATCGTATAACGAATTTGCCTGGTACCGATGCATTCAAGCGTGAACTCAATCACAAACTAGCCAGAAACGCTCCCATTGCCTGTATCTACATTGATGCGGTTGGTTTCGAGGCCTATTGCAAGAGTCGCTCGCAGGACGGTCAAATCAATGCATTAAAAATGCTGAGTGGAACACTGACAAATATTATCAAGTCCCAGGGCATTTACGAGTCCTATATAGCGCACATGGGGCGCCAGCATTTTGTGGTTATGGTTAAAGAGGAGGATTACGAACGGTTCTGTCAGGCACTGAGCCAATCTTTTGACGAACAGGTGAAGCAGTTGTATACCACACAGGAAGTACAACAGGGCTACATCAGCGTACCCGATCGAGATGGTAAGGAAGTCCGAACCCCGTTGATGGCGTTGGCTATGGGTGTGGCGCATAACAAGTACCGGCAATTCAACAGCGCCAAAAAGATGTTTGAAGTGCTTGCGCAGGTGCGACAGAAGGCGCAGCCTGTCAATGGCAAAAGCGTGGTCTTTGTGGACAGGCGGCATACAGACAGATAGGCGTATAATTTGGGTTGACGGGCATCTGTTGGTAGATTGGGCGTACCGGATTCTGGATGTTGTCATGGGCGCTATTGGGTGTCCCAGTACGCCAAAGCGTGAACACCATACCGCTAACGTCCGTTGGCATAAACATAATACAGGATGCAAGGAGAAGTATGCTTTACACTACATTTGGCAATACGGGCCTTACAGTGTCTCGGCTCGGATTTGGCGGGATGCGTTTTGAGATGCCTGAAAAGACCGATGAGATGGCTGCTGTTGTCATGCGCGCGTTTGAAGGCGGCGTCACCTATTTTGATACAGCCCCCGATTATTGCGACGATCAGAGCGAGACCATTTGCGGCCGCGCTTTCAAGGAAATGAAGAAGACCGGACGTCCCTTTTATGTTTCCACAAAGACCATGGAATCTGCGCCCGACAGTATTCGGCGCCAATGTGAGCGTTCGCTGGAGCGGCTTCAATTGGACGCCATAGACTTTTATCATGTGTGGTGTCTTGTTCAACCGGAAGACTTGTCCAGTCGGAAAGCAAAGGGCGTTTTGAGAGCCTTTCGCCAGTTGAAGGAAGAAGGGTTGATTCGGCATATCAGTGTTTCTACGCACTTGGAGCATGGATATGTAGAAGCCATGCTTGATGAGGGGGAGGGCCTCTTTGAAAGTATGCTTATTGGCCTGAATATGCAGAATCACCATCTGCGGTTTGCGGGCGTTCAGGCGGCGGAGCGCAGAGGGATGGCGGTGGTGACCATGAATACATTGGGGGGCGGCATATTGACGCAATATGAGGATTATTACCAAAAATCGGTGCGGCCTGGCGACGCTTCCATTTTGGAATCCGCGCTTCGGTTTAATTTGTCATTGCCTGGCGTTACGGTGGCGCTTGTTGGTTTTAGAAACATTGCTGACGTGGAAGACACGCTTGCGGTTGTAGAACGCTTTCGACCTATGAGCGCGTCGGAAATTGCCGAGACAAGCGCAGGTATGAAAGGACTGTACCGCGAGTTTTGTACGCAATGCGGCTATTGTTCAAACTGTCCTCAGGGCATCCCCGTGGTGCGATTGATGGAAGCCTACAACAGGGCACTGCTGGCGGGGATGGATGCGTCAATCAAGCAAATGCGATATCATTGGAATGTACCGGACGTTGCCGAACTGCTTGCAAAATGTACACAGTGTCGTGCGTGCGAAGAAGAATGCACACAGCAACTGCCCATACTGGCGCGATTCGAGGAAATGAAAGAAGCAAGCAAGGCGGCTCAGTTGGATTGATCGCTTTTTTCAGCTATGCGGGCGTTTACATCAGGCTTGAAAAACTTCTTGCAGCGCATAAAAAGCGGGCTTGGGTGTACGCAGGAAATCTATAACCGAGTTATTGGCTGGACAGGGAAAGCAGTCGTGTCCCATCCAGATAATGATGCCGCCGCATTTCGGAAATCGTTCCTTACACAGTTTTGCGGCGATGCCGTATGCCTCCGCCTGATGGGCCTGTGTTTCTTTGATGTACGCGGCAACGCCTGCCTGTGGCTCTGTAATGGCATCCATTGTGGAACGGCATAAGTCCCATTGAATCCACCAGGAAGCGGTATGTTGCCAATACTGTCCTTGGGGCGGCCATACCAAGTCCGGGTCCGCGTAACGCCAGAGACACTCAGGCGACGCGGCGCCGGGCATTCCCAGTTCCGAGCGAATCAACGCGTCGTCTTGCGCAAAATAATCGCGCCATTGTTCGAGTCGTTCCCGAAAGGTGTCGCCCTCAAATCCGCCCAATCCCCAAGGACCGTGAATATCATGATGTATCCCGAGTCCGTATTCCTTCGCATCGGCGCAGAAACGCGGGCCAGTTGGCGAGGTTGCAATGAAGCGATGATGGGGGTCTCGGGCTGCAAGCGTATCGCGCAATGCCGCTATACACGGATGACGGTAGTCCACAGGCGTAATGCCGGTTTTTTCCCGGGGGCCGCCCCAGGTCAGTTCGTTGCCGCCGCTCCACAATAACAGTGATGCGTGATGGCTCCGACGTTCCACATAACTCTGCGCTATGCGGGTCAATGCCGCGATGGCTTCAGGCGCGTCCGGCGGGCAGTTCTCAACACCTGACGAGGACATGGGCAGTTCCTGCCAGACCAGGATTCCGGCGCGGTCGCACAGGTCGTAAAAATCATATTTTTCAAGGATGGCGCCGCCCCACACGCGCAAGATATTTGTCCCCATCTCTTTGTATAACGAAATCAGCTGCTCATAGTCCGCTCGCGTTGCGTCATGATAAATGGCCTTGGGCGGCACCCAGTTGGCGCCTTGCAGGAACAGAGGCTTTCCGTTTACAACACACAGCCACGGTTCGGCGTCGGCGGGCGCATTCTCGCAAGGACGCCACGCGACATGTTTGAAGCCTACAGTACGAATTTCGCTCCAGAGAATCTTGCCGGCCTCGTCCAGACATTGTATGTGTGCGCTGTATAAACGTTGAGAACCGAGTCCGTTCGGCCACCAGGGTTCTACAACACATGGCGCTGTTTCCAGGGTAACTTCTTCTTGGGCGACTTTCCGCGTCGCGTCGGCAAGTAGGTGTTCACCGTCGCGCAATTCCAGGCGAAATGCGGCGATTTGATTCTGGGCAGTACA
>SLFT01000284.1 GCA_007124105.1 Candidatus Hydrogenedentota bacterium
GGTTCTGGTTCTGGTTCTGGTTCTGGTTCCGGTTCCGGTTCCGGTTCCGGTTCCGGTTCCGGTTCCGGTTCCGGTTCTGGTTCTGGCTCTGGCTCTGGCTCTGGTTCTGGTTCTGGTTCTGGCTCTGGCTCAGGTTCTGGCTCAGGTTCTGGCTCTGGCTCTGGCTCTGGCTCTGGCTCCGGTTCCGGTTCTGGCTCGGATTGAAATTCAGATTCAGGGTCAGGAATATCCGCCAAGTCGCTTTCTTCCGAAGCTGCGGAAACGAACTGTACATTCAACACCTCTGGCTGCTCCAATTGCGTCTGCCAGCGATACAACAATACGGCAAAGACAATAATAAGAACATGCATGGCCGCGGACAACACAATCATTTTCGCGAGCCGCCTGTTCTTATCCCGCTCAAGCCAGTAGTACTGGTGTTGATACTCATACGAGCGCTGCGGTTCTTGCTTTTTCTTTCTATCGTTCATTAGAGGCATGTAGTTCCATACCGTTTCTTATTCCAGGCGCCAAGGCGCATCACACACAGGCAACACCTTGTTCCTGTTCCAACGCAATGATATGCGCATGACACATACCTGCTCTGCCTGCACCACAACATATAGTATAGCAGGAATCCCGTTGCAAACAGAATATGGTACTTACCGTATCGTGTACATATCCCGGAACAGAAGCGTTAGTTTCAGCTGTTATTGAAACGCCGCAACGGGACGGGACTCTTATTTTGCGTGTTGTCCCAAGAACGAAATGAGTGGACGCAAGGTTGAACATCTGAACGGTGTGACAGCAGCCTGATGATATATGCGGGCCGGGGGGAGAGAAAAAACGGGCGTCGCTGGTACGCGACGCCCGGTGTACTAAAAAAAGCAGTTTATGCCTTGAAAATATATGTATTGAGCATATTTTCAAGCATTTCCTGACGCCCGCTAATGAGTTGCGGTTCGCCTTTTTTCATGGTATGGGCTTCAAGTTCTTCAAAACCGACTTTGCCGTCTTCGATTTGTTTGCCAATGCCGCGGTCCCAGCCCGCATAGCGTTGTTTAATGACCTTGGCAAACCCTTTGTCTTTGTGCATTTTTGCGGCAATCTTAAGACCGCGCGCAAAGCAATCCATTGCCCCTACATGGGCATGGAACAGGTCTACCGGGTCTGTGGACTGACGTCTGAGATGAGCATCAAAGTTAAGGCCGCCCGTTTTGAACCCGCCATACTTGATGATCGTATACATCGCCAATGCTGTATCGTACAAGTCAGTGGGGAACTGGTCCGTGTCCCATCCGAGCAGCAGGTCGCCTCGGTTGGCGTCTACCGATCCAAGAATGCCATTAGCGCCGGCGAACTCAAGCTCATGGATGAAAGTATGGCCCGCGAGGGTGCCATGGTTTGCCTCGATATTCAGTTTCAAGTCGCCTACCAGATCATACTTCTGCAGAAACGCGTAGCAGCTGGCGGCATCAAAATCATATTGATGCTTGGTGGGTTCCTTGGGTTTTGGCTCGATATAAAACTGTCCTTTGAACCGAATCTTCTTCTTATAATCCACGGCCATGTGCAGGAACTTTCCGAGATGGTCCAGTTCGCGGCCCATGTCAGTATTCAACAACGTTTCGTATCCTTCGCGACCGCCCCAGAACACATAACCTTCACCGTCCAAATATTTTGTGATTTCGAGTGCCTTCTTCACTTTTGTGGCGGCGTACGCGAACACATCCGGCGAAGGGTTGGTAGCAGCGCCCGACATAAATCGTGGATGGGCGAACAGGTTGCAGGTGCCCCACAACAGTTTAATGCCGGTTTCCTGTTGTTTCTTTTTTGCCAGCTTCGTGATGTGGTCAAGCCGCTTATTCGTCTCCGCCAGCGTGTCGGCCTCCGGCACGATGTCGGTATCGTGGAAACACCAATAACCCACGCCGAGTTTTGTGAAGAATTCGAAAGCCGCGTCAAGGGTTTGCTCCGCAATGGTCATTGGGTTATCGCCCTGGGCATACAGGCGCTTCATGGTGGGCATGCCGAACATATCCGCGCCGCCGCTGACAAATGTATGCCAGTAACACACCGCAAAACGCAGGTGCTCCGCCATGGTCTTGCCAAGCACCTTCTGTTTGGCATTATACTCTTTGAAAGCCAGCGGGTTTTTCGAGTCCGGCCCTTCGTAGCGGATAGGTTTTGGAACTTCTGGAAAATAAACGGTCATAGGTTCGTCTCCTGTTTTTAACCTCAAGTTGCGTAAAAGATTTTTATGGGGCGACATAGACTACATGACAATACGAGGAAGCGCAAGGCCAATGCAACTTTTGTGACTATGAAGGCGCCGCGCACGACTGAGAGCATCCCGCGAGCAATGGCGCATGCAGCGCTTCTTTGGCCAAACGCAAACCAACCGGCAACGTTCATGGCGTTGCGGGCTGTTCATTTAATTTTTTGCGTTAGACAGCGTCCCTGCAATATGCTGTATAATTACCGCACATCTTTCACCGGGTTAATCCTTTACACCAAGAATACATTGCTGAAGCGAACGCGCGGTTATGCGTCCCCAGACCCGCCGCCACATCTTCGCCTGATGGAAATCCTATGCCGCTTTTTCATCGTCATGCGCATAACCTGTAAGCCAGATAGACAGAGACCACTATGATTGATTTTATCCACGAGTTTTATCAACAACATACGATATGGGTATTGCCGCTGCTTATCTTCCTGGCGCGTATACTCGACGTATCCATCGGTACTTTGCGCATTGTTTTCTTGAACAGAGGTTTAAGATTCCTTGCGCCGTTTTGCGGCTTTTTCGAGATACTTATCTGGCTTATCGCGCTCAACCGTCTGATGGGAGACCTTACATCCTGGGTGTATTATGTTTCGTATGCCGGTGGGTTCGCTGCGGGCACCTATATCGGCATCATGATCGAGTCCCGTCTTGCCATGGGTGTACTCTCGGTCATGATCGTCACCCAAAAAGATGCTGCCGGACTACTGCAGAAACTCAGGAAAGAGCACTTTGGCATTACCCAGGTCGGCGCACAAGGCGTACAGGGCAAGGTACGACTAATTTATTTGATCATACGCCGCAAGGACCTGCCCCGAATTGCAGAGATACTGAGAACACACCAGCCCGGCGCGTTTAGCGTTGTCAATGATGTTCGCGACGTGGGCGGCGGTGTGTTTCCAATGAACAGCGGAAAGTTCGGGTACGCAAGAGGCTTGTTGGGCGGCGTCCGCAAAGGAAAATAGGCGCTTAATTAAGATTGGCTGACAACGTGTGTAGTTTGAAATATCCCATGCCTGCGCTCTCGCGCAGACAGCTTGGTGATTTGCCGCGAAACCACGCATGACAATCGGGAGGTAGTATGAAACGTGTTACAGAACCTGTCGCCCGGCGCATTGAATGGCTGGGCGCGTGCTCATTGTTTTCCGAGTTGTCCTCCGATCATGCGACAGCGCTTGCGGAAGTTTCCGGCGTACGCATCTATGAGTCCGGCGAGATCATTTTTCATGGGGGCGCGAGCGCCGATGGGTTCCACATCATCGTTGACGGACGGGTCAAGGTGTGCCGCTACGGCGCTGATGGGCGCGAGCAGGTGTTACATATCTTTGAAGGCGGCGAACCCTGCGGCGAGGTGGCCGTGTTCGAAGGCCGCGACTTTCCCGCAACCGCCGAGGCCATGGCCCTGTCCCGTACGCTGTTTATCCCGCGAGATGATTTCTTGCGTCTTGCGCGTACACGGCCCGACCTGTTAATGAACATGCTTGCCATGTTGTCGCGGCGATTGCGTCGCTTTGTGGAGATGATAGACGACCTGTCGCTGAAGGAAGTCTCCACGCGACTCGCCCGTCATTTGCTGGATTTGTCTGAAAAGGCGGGCAGCGCGAAGGACGTGGAGCTGGCTACATCGAAAGCGATGCTCGCGGCGCGTCTAGGCGCAGTAGCCGAAACGCTCAGTCGTACATTAACGCGTATGCAGAACAAGGGGATAATACATGTGGAAGGACGTCGGGTTACCTTGAAGAATATGGCAGCGCTCCAGCGACTTGCGGACGGCGAAAAACTGTAGAGGTTTTCCCCGCTACTTGTAACGACCCATCAGATCATTGGCGCGGATGGCAATGAGGTCCAGGAACATGCGCGTGGCATCCGTGAGGGGATTGACCCGCGATGCCGGACTGTTCAGCCACTGTACAGGCAGCTCCACGACGCGCAAATTGTGCTTTTGCGCAATAAATAAAAGTTCGGCGTCGAAGCTGAAACGGTGAATCCTCTGACGCGAGAAACAGCATTGCGCGGCCTCGGCCGTAAAGCCCTTGAAGCCACATTGGGTGTCCTTGAACGAAGTAACACGCAACAACCGCTCGATGATATTGAAACAACGGCCCATACACTCGCGATACCAAGCCTGCCGTATCCGTATTACCGACTCAGGAAGGGCTCGCGAACCAATGACGATGTCCGCACCCGCGTCAAATAACGGCGAACAACGGTCAAGTTCTTCGATGGGAGTTGAACCGTCGGCATCGTAAAAAAACCTGTAGTCTCCCGATGCCACACGCGTCATACCCGCGCGAACGGCGTAGCCTTTTCCTCTATTTTGTGGTAATGTCTCCAGAAGCAGCGGGAGCGACATCGCGTCCCGCAGGCCGCGCACTACGCCAGAGGTATCGTCGCTGCTGCCATCGTCCACAACAATAATCTCCGCGTCGTAAGGCTGACGCGCGAAATAGGCAGAGGCGCTTTCGAGAGTCTTGCCGATACGTTCCGCTTCGTTATAGGCGGGAATTATAAGGGATAGGCGCATAACGTCAGGCCTTTAGCGCCCGGACACGGCAGACGCCATGTCCGGGCGTTTTTATGCAACATAATGGCAAGAAAGATTTATTCGGCCGGTTTAAACCAGATATTGCGAAATCGAACGCGATCGCCGTGGTCTTGGAGCAGCAACGGCCCGACTGGCGCTTCTTCATTGCTGACGCCGCCTGGCGTATGCGATTCCAGTTCCACATCGTCATGGATCAGGATGCCATTATGATACGCGTGGATACGCGCGTTTTCGATTTTTGCGCCGTTCTCGTCAAATACCGGGGCCGTGAAATCAATTTCGAAGGTCTGCCATTGCAGCGGCGGCAGCGTGGCATCGGCTATGGGCGCGGCCAGTGAATACACGCCGCCGCAGAAACCGTCCTCAGGCTCTACACCGAAGCTGTCCAACACCTGCACTTCGTATCTGCCCAGCACATACACGCCGCTGTTGCCTCGGCTCTGGCCGCGCGCGTTGGGCATGAAGGGTGTCTGGAATTCTACATGGTAGCGCCCGTTGCCAAACTCTTCAATGGTCTTAAGGTTGCTGCCGCACACTTCCATGGAACCGTCGCCGCGCTGACACCATTGCAGCGGCCAACGTTCCCACTGGGCGATGTTTGTGCCGTCGTAAAGGGAGACGGCGCCCTCGGGCGGCGCTTTGCCAAGGTTTGGCGGCACGATAAATACGCGTTTCAGTTCAAAAGGGGCCTCCACGCCGCCCCGTCGGCGTTGCTCGCGCAACATGCCGGTCATGGTCTCATTTTCAATGCGCGCCGTGAAATCAAACAAACCACCCAGGGCGCCCAGGTCCAACGTATCTTCAAATTCCGAGACGCCTTCCTCGCCTCTGCCGCGCGTTTCCAGGCGCAGCGCCTCTTCTTCACTTTCGCCAATAAACAACACCATGCGATGCGCCGTATCGCTTAGTGCGACCACCTGTGCGCGAATATAATGGTTCGCCCAGGCGTCGCCCGTAAACGCGCCGTGGTAGTTGCCCATGATCATGTCGTCGTCTTCTACCGCTCCGGCATACATTGCCACGCATAGAGCAATCAGCGTCACGAAAGAAATTCGTTTCATATCAAGCGTCTCCTTTATTTTGTTACAGTTTACAGGGTGAATAAAAGCCTGGGCGTTTGCAAAGAACACGCCGTCCGCTACACAGTATCACGATGCCTTCTTTAACCACAAGCGCGTTTGCGCCGATTGAATCATACCACGACATCAGCGAACACGTGAGGGTTGCTGGCCGCAGTGTCGTTTTAATTCGGCACTTCAAACTCCGATGGGGCGTCGTAACCCAGGTCGCGCATGAGCGTATGGAAATCGTCGTCATTGTACGCCGGATCGAAGTTCACCGCTTCTTCATGCGCCTTCAATGCGGCAAGCCGTTGCGCGCGCAGTTCCCGTTCGTCAGGATTCTTCGCCGCTATATAGACGCCGACACAGTCAATGCGGCCTCTGATGTGAACGCCCGCGGCAGTGGATTCCCACGCCACGTCATACACGCCGTCGGCGTCCACGCGAAACACGTCTTCAGGCGATTGCAGCCACTGCGGCAACGGGTATTCGGCCTCGATATCGCGGGGTCCGTCAAAAACAAACACGCGTTTGTCGTGGTCGGGTTTATAGCTGGTGTCCATTGCGAAAAGGATGGCGGCATCCGGCGCGCTGATCACGTTCAACTCGAGGTCGGGACGCTGTGCGCCCATGACACGGGCGTGGTGGGTGGCGAAGCCGCTAAGATACAAGTCCTCGAGCAGCCGTATCTCGCGGCCTATGCGCGTGGTAACGTCTATGCCGTCGCGATACATCAATGTGGAGTTGGATTGCAGGGAATACCAGTACAGACTGATGATGCCGTTGGCGAGTCCCTGGTACGCTTGCAGCAGAATTTCGTCGGGGGTCGGACTGCGCCGCAGACGCGTGAACTGGTCCTGCCAGCCTTCATGCACATTCTGCGACCACAAGGCTATGGGAAGGGGTTCGCTGAGTTCGCGAAGGCTGCGGGTCATCACGCCGATGCCCTCGAGGGGCGCGCCCCAGAATACTGTACGATCCCAGCAGTCATACAAGCGCCAGTTATCCATGGCGGGCGCGCTCACGCGATAGGCGTCGTAATGGGGAAAGTCAACGATGCCCGCCCAATAACGCCAGCCCTTTTCGTCAGACAAGGTCAAGGTGGTAGGGTACCGCGCGGCGTCGTAGTGCTTCAAAATGTTGTAAACTTCCATTGGCGGCATGTTCACATGCTGTGGCTCGCCCAGCCTGTCCACGCCATGAATACGCGCGACCCACTCGTCGGCGTTGTACGTGTCAATGTCCTCGAAATAGGCTTTCTGACGCATGGGATATCGCGTATACAGCCCGTCGGGCCCGGTATCGTCCGTATATCCGGCGATATGATCGCCCCAGAAGCAGTTCACATGCATGCGCTTGAGCATTTTCAGGAAACTTTCCCGGGTCACGGGCACAACGCCTTTGGGCGTTGCAATGGCCATCCACCCGGAACTGATGTCGAAGCGGTCGGCCTTGAAACGCATCCGCGCCCACCGGCTGTGACGCGCGCCGTCCGCTGTCTCGAAGACCACTTCCACCAGGCCGTGGGTCAGCGGCAACGGTCCCGTTTTGGCCATGACAATCATAGTTGCGCCGGGCTTGACTGTGCCTGTTTCGGGTCGGGTCTCGATCGTGGCCTGTTGGCGGCTGCCGCTACGCGTCTCGGGATATACCGCCACCTCTCGCACGGTCGCCGGGACATCCAGGTCGTTCGAGAGGTGGATAACCAAACGTTCGGGGATGATGCCGTCAGCGTCCGCCGCAAACCCGGTAATGCTGCGAATCCGCAACGGGTCCACTGCTATGGGCAGCGTCACGGTTTCCGTGGTATCAGTAAGCAGGTCTGTAATTTCCAGGCTGACCTCTGTACCCACGCCCCACGCCGCCGTTCTGGCGTTAAAGGTAAACACGGACAGCGCGCCCGGCGTCAGTGTGAATGGAGCGTCGGCATTGCCCAGGTTGTCCGGCAACTCGTACCAGGCCCATTCATCTGAGGCAAGCAATGCGGCGGCGTCTTCACCGTTGAACCGCAACTGCGGCTGCATTGCCGCGCCGTCATCGCCTCGGTGACGAACCACCAGCCGCACCAACGCGCCCAGTTCGGGATCAGGCGGCTGGGAATACTTAAACTCGTCAGAAAACTGGTGCGGCGTAACAATCACATCCACGATGTCCAACGGCAGGGTATCAAGCCGTATTGTTGTCGCCCATGCGCTTGGATTTCCGAACATTACAAAAGCGATGGCAGCGGCTGCTACCAGTCGAATCACAAAAGCAGAACTCATTTCTTTGGCTCCATATTGCGGCGCGAAGGGCCTCTCCATCTCGAAATATATTGGCGACAATTATGAAGTAAAGACGTCGGCATATACAACCCCCGCCGTCTTACGACGATACTGGATGAAAGATGCGGCACTAACGCAGTATTGCAGGCTGATTGTCTCTTTCGCAATGCCTGTGTTACCCTATGTTTGCAATAAGCGCTGTTATGTTTTTTATATGATCCAGGTAAACAGCAAAGCGTTCCGGCAGACAATCAGAAGGACGAGTATTATGGTTTTATTCTATAGGAAGGCGTTGTTTGTATGTATTGTTTCGGCTGTATATTTTGATGCCGCAACGGCTTTTGCTGTGGAATCCCCTGAAGCCGCGCCGGGAGTTGAAACGCCAATCTTTGTACAGAACGGAGAACTTGACGTAGACGCTGCTGTTGCATACTTCGAGGACTTGTACTTGTCGAACAGCAGCATTGCGGAGATGGAGATGACAATAGTGCGGCCGCGGCGCACACACACGATGGGGATGCGCGCCTGGACCGAGGGCCGCGACAAGTCCCTGGTGGAGATACAGTCGCCGCCGCGCGATCGGGGCACGGCCACCTTGAAGGTAGACAACAACCTCTGGAACTACATGCCGCGGATACAGCGTACGGTACGCGTTCCTCCGTCCATGATGCTCACCTCGTGGATGGGCAGCGACTTTACGAACGACGACCTGGTTCGCGAGGCTTCCATGGTAGACGATTACGATTACGAGACCTTGGGCCCTTCCGAAGACCCCAAAGGCTGGCAGGTGCTTTTTACCGCGAAACCCGACATGGTCGGCCTTTGGAACAAGATAGAATTGATCCTGAACGAAGACGGAGCGATGCCTGTTAAGGCGACCTATTATGATCGCCGCGACCGTCTCGCGCGCACCCTTTACTGGGAAGATGTGCGGGTCTTCGACGGACGCAAGTTGCCCGCAAGGATGACCCTCGTCCCGGAAGACGAGGAGGGGAATAAAACAGTGCTGCATTACAAGGATTTGCAGTTCAACACGGACCTTCCCCGCGACCTGTTCAGCCTTTCACGGCTTGAGCGCGGCGAATAAGGAGTATGTCTGCCCTATGAAGTGGAGCACCATACGCATGGGCTGGCGCAACCTGGGCCGCAACCGAAAACGCACCCTGCTGGCTGTTGGCGCTATCGGCTTGGGCCAGTTTACGCTTGTTTTTGTGAACAGCCTGATGGCGGGCTTTTTCCTGGACGCCCTGGATACGGTCACCGGGCCAATGGTGGGACATGTGCAGATTCATCACGCCGACTGGCGCGAGGAGCGCGCCGTGGACCTGTATCTGGAGAACCTTTCAGAAACGCGTGAAGCGCTCCAGACGCTTCCAGAGGTGGAAAAGGTGTCGCCGCGCATCTACACGGCGGTGTTGGCGGCTTCAGGCGAAAAGAGCGACACGCCCGCCCTGGCGGACCCGGGGTTTATCGTGGGCCTGGATATGGCGCTGGAGCGGGATAGAGGCGGCTTGCTTGAGACGCTGTCGGATGAACAGGTTCCCGGCGACGGCGAGGTGGCGATGGGCCGTGTACTGGCCAACCGACTGGGCGTGGAAGCGGGAGAATTGTTGGCAGTTATCGGACAAGACGCCGATGGCTTCCCTGTAAGCGATTTGTTCACCGTCAAGGCGGTAATTGATTCCAACGTGGAGCTGGTGCGAAGCATGGGCATTCTAATGTCCCTGGAAAACGCCGGCGAATTGCTGGTAATGCCGGACCTTGCCCACGAAATCATCGTGCATGGCGCCGATTTCCGCGATGCCGACGCCCTCCGCGCGGCCATAGCCGACGTCGTCGCCCTGGATGCCGCCGAAGCATTGACCTGGCGCGAAGCGGCCCCCGAAATTGTACGCTTTATTGAAATGAAGGACTGGTTCGATTTTATTTTTCTGGCCATTGTGTTTGTGGCGGCGGCGGCGGGCATCGCGAACACGGCCATGATGTCCACCTTCGAACGCCGCCACGAGTTCGGCATGTTGCTGGCTGTTGGGGCGCGGCCGCGCCGCATTATCGGCATGGTGCTGGTGGAGTCAGTACTCCTCGGGCTTATCGGTGTGCTGATAGGTTCCATTGCCGGAACAGCGGTGGCGCTGATTACCTCACAGACGGGCATCAACTACGCGGCACTCGGCGGCAGCGAAGTGGATGCGGTTGCCTATGGCAACTACAGCATTCCACTCTTTGTGTATCCACGCTTTGAACTGCGGCATGTCGTTTACGGCCTTGTGGCTGTGACCTTTACCTCGGCGCTGGCGGCGCTGTGGCCCGCCGCGCTGGCGGCGCGGCTCGAACCCATGGAGGCGATGCGTACGTAATGCCTGGAACGATCGCCCTGAAATATGCGGCGCGCAGCATGACCCGCCACACGCGCCGCACCATATTGTCCATGGTAGGCACGGGTGTGGGATGCGCCATGGCGCTGGTGACCCTGTCCTGGATGGGCGGCGCCACGGAGATGCAGGTGCGCGCCGTTGCGGAAAGCGGCGCGGGTCATCTGCGGATGGTTCATCAGGACTGGCCTGACACACAGGAGCCCACGCTGCGCCTGGTAGACTGGGAGCGGGCACTTGCGGCGGTTCAAGCGCTGCCGAATATGAACAAGTACACTATGCGCGCCCACGCAACCGGGCTGCTGGCTTTCGGCAATCGCACCGCGCCCGCGCAGATCACGGGGGTCACGCCCGAGCGCGAGTTGACCTCGAACCGCATCCTGCAACGCGGCGCGCTTGAGGGACGCTATCTCGAAAAGGACGAACGGGGCGCGGTGGTCGTCGGCCGCACCCTGGCGCGTCGCCTGGATGTACAGATTGACGATGCCCTATACGCCACGCTTTCAGGCAAGGACGACATCCACAGCGCCATGCTCTATATCGTAGGCATTCTCGACACGGGCAGTGAAGACCTCGACCTCGGCATTTGTCACATCACGCTCAAAGACATCGAAGACATTACCGGAATCCCGGGAGTGGGTGAAATCAGCATACTTCTCGACGATGAACAGTACATGAAAGCGGCGGAGACGCGGCTTGCCGCGAACCTGCCCCCGGACAATACAGTAATCACCTGGCGCGAGGTTCATCCGGCACTGGCAGCCAATGTGGACAGCGACACCGCCTTCATGCGGCTCATGGCGGGTATTGTCATTCTGGTGGTCGCGCTGGGCATTATGAGCGCGCAGTTGACTGCCGTGCTTGAACGACGCGCGGAGTTTGCCATGCTGTCGGCACTGGGCATGAAGAGCCGGCAGATTATATCCATGGTCATGATTGAAGCGGTAATCATTGGGCTGGGCGGCGCGATGGTGGCGCTGGTGGTAGGCGGCTCATGCGCCTATTACCTCGCAACACGCGGCATGGACCTGACATCGTTCATGGACGACGACCTGGGATTTGCCGATGTTCTCTTTGACCCACACCTGTACGGCTCTTTTGGCGCGTGGCTGGTCAGCTACGCTCTGATTATTGCGATGGCGACAACAATTTGCGCAACGCTCTACCCCGCATGGAAAGCGGCGCAGGTAATGCCCGCGGACGCATTAAGGACAACAGGATAATATGGAAGCAACGACGAACGGAATCCTGGTAAAAGCGCAGGCCGTCACGAAGGTCTATCATACCGACGAAGTAGCGACCCATGCACTACGCGGCGTTTCCACCGAAATCACTGCGGGCGAGTTCCTTGCCGTGGTTGGCCCGTCGGGAAGCGGTAAAACAACGCTGCTTAATCTTATCGGCGCTTTGGATGCCGTGACGGAGGGCCGCCTCGAGGTAATGGGAAAAGACGTGGCAACAATGAGCAAACGACAACGAGCCGACATGCGTCTGCATTCGCTGGGCTTCGTGTTTCAGGCCTACAATTTGTTCCCGGTACTTACGGCCCAGGAAAATGTTGAGTTTGTGCTTGAGTTACAAGGAATTTCCGAACGTCGCAGCGAACGGGCACGCGAGGCGCTCGACCAGCTTGGGCTGCTTGAATTTGCCGACCGGCGCCCAACGCAGATGTCCGGAGGTCAGCAGCAACGCGTCGCGGTGGCGCGCGCCATAGCATCCCGGCCCCGGTTGGTGCTTGCTGATGAACCCAGCGCAAACTTGGACGGCGAAAACGCCCGAATATTATTGGATATGATGCATGATCTCAACGTGCGCGAAGGAATCACATTTATCTTCTCGACACACGATCCCCGTGTAATCGCATACGCGCGACGCGTCATTACATTGGTGGACGGACGTATTGACACGGATGTTGTCAAGAAACAGGACACGGATGTGAACAAGGAGTGATATTGGCTGGTACACCGATGAAGTGAAGCCTCCAAGGACGCGGCAGGACTTGTGAGCCGGCAATGCCAGCGCCAAGAAAATCAAACAGGATATTCCATGCGTTACGAAGGAACCGTATACCGTCCGCCAAGCGAGGCCGGATCGCTCATCATACAGGCCACCGTCGGATGTCCCCACAATGCCTGCGCCTTTTGCTGCATGTATAGCGATAAGACCTTTCGCGCGCGGCCCGTTGCGGACGTCATTGAAGACCTTGACATGGCCCTGGCGACTTATGGGCCGGGGGTGCGTACGATCTTTCTTGCGGACGGCAACGCCGCCGTACTTAGTACGGCGCGACTCACCGCCATTGGCGAAGCGGCGCAGACGCGGTTTCCACAACTTGAACGCATTACCGTGTATGGTTCCGCAAAATTTCTGGCAAAGAAGACGCGTGAGGAATGGCGGGCACTGGCGCGGGCGGGGATCACACGCGTACATTCGGGACTCGAGTCAGGCGACCCTGAAACCCTTGAAGGCATCAACAAGGGGGTCACACCCGAAGAGGCTGTCGCCGCCTACAACCATGTACTCGCCGCCGGCGTGGAACTATCCGTGTATCTGATGGTGGGCGTGGCGGGTATTGAACGGTGGCGCGAACATGCGCTGGGCAGCGCCGCTGTGTTGAATCAGGCGCCGCCACACTTTATTCGCCTGCGCACGTACGTACCCATGCCTGGAACGCCCTGGCACGACCGTTGGCGCAACGGACAACTCCATTTGCTGTCGGCGCACGAAGCGTTACGCGAAACACGCTTGCTTATTGAACACCTCGACGAACCGTCAAGGCTTCTTTCCGACCATGTCAGTAATTTTCTCAACGTACAAGGACGCCTTCCAGACGAAAAAATAGCCATGCTGGCTATGATAGACGAGGCGCTGCACTGGCCGTTGTCTGCATTTCGTCCACCCACGGAATCACTGGTTGGCCTGGGTTTGTGACCTACATCAATTCGAAACCGGAATTGCAACGCCGCTGTCTGCTACTATAGGGGCACAGGAATGAAATAGTTGCGCGGATAAGAACACACCCGGTCCAACACACTTTCCCGGGAAATAAAACGACGACCTCGTTTTGCGGGAGGTACGTGAAAAAAGGCTTCTCTCATGGGACAGATTACGGTAGTTTGCGGCGCCGCGCGCAGCGGGCGAACCGCGCATATTGACGCGCTGTGGCGCAATCACATAAGAACCGCTGTCCTGCTGACGCCCACCAGGCGCGTTGCGCGGACGCGACAGGAAACGTTTGCTCGACATTGCGGTGTTCCGGGACTTTTCGGCGACCGGGCCTGGGAAATAACGGACTTTGCCCGGATGCTGCTTGAAGAGGTCGGGCAACCCGTCCGCATGGTTTCCATGATTGAACGGCGCCTCATGATACGCCAGGCGCTCGAACGCTCCCTCGCCGAAAGAGGCGCGCCGACTATCGCGGTCACACCAGGGCTTGTCAGACATCTACTGCGCATAATTAACGAGCTGAAGCAGGCGGCCATTGAACCGGACAGTTTTCGCGCAGCCATCACAAAAACCGAACGACGCGGTCCCTTCGACATGCTGGTCGCCAACGTTTACGATGGCTATCAGGATGCGCTTATCGGCAGAGACCGATACGACGTGCCCGGCCTGTACTGGGAAGTGGAACGACGATATCGCGCCAGCGCAACAACATTGCCGAACAACATTGACACAATCTTGCTGGACGGCTTTGACGACTTTACATTGTCGCAACAACGGTTTATTGAGACTTTGTCCAAATCCGTAACACGGCTTGTTGTTGGCCTGAACCACGACCCCAACCCTGACAGAAGCGATCTGTATCACCTGCAACAGCGCTGGATCGAAGACTTTTCGCAGCGCGTACCAATAGAAACACTGACTTTCAGCAATGAGCCGCCGAAGACATATATCCAGTATATTGGCGATCACCTTTTCTGGCGCGATCCACCGCCGCAGCCCAACGACCTGACGGCAAATGTTCGTATTGTCCCGTGCGCTGATGCGCAGCACGAAATGGAGTCCATCGGAAGACAGGTCAAGAACTTGATAATCAGAGACAAGGTATCGCCGCGACAGATTGCCGTGTGTATGACCGACATCGAACAAACGGCCGCCGCGTTGCGCGCCATTTTCGAGGCGTTCAAAGTGCCTTGTATTGTTGGCGTGACGCCGTCCCTGCTTGCCACCGGCGCCGGCGCATTCGTGATGCGGCTATTCGAAGCGCTGGATGCGTGGGAAAGGAATGCGGTCGCTACATTGCTTGCCTCGCCTTTTATCGCCGCCACATCCCAGGAAGAAAAACTTGTGATGGTCTTCCCCGTGTTGGCGCGCCGCGCAGGAATTGTTATGGGCCGCGACGCTTGGGAAACCCGCCTGCAACGACTGGCGGAACAACTGGACGCTCCAGCGGCCGCCAGGCAACATAAGCATCTAAAAAAGATACCTCATGCGCGCGAAGCGCTTGATCTTTTGAATGCGAGGCGCCTGTGGCTTGCCGGAACAGATGACGTCTTGCCCGGAGAAGCGCCCCCTGCCGCCTTTGCCGAAACGTTGGACAGGCAAATTGGGGCTCTTGATATAGACGCTGCGGTAGCCGCATTGCCCAACCCGGATACGGCGCGCCACGAAATTGCTGCGGTGCGGGCACTGCGCGCGCTTCTTGAACAGCTTGCCGTGACAGCGCGCGACACTGCGCCCATGAGCCGGGCCGAGTTCGTCGTGCTGTTGCGCGAGGCTATGGGCGAAACGCGTGTACCAATTCATCACACACAGGGGCCTGGCGTGTACTGCTGCGGGTTGGATGGGATGCGGCACGAAAAGTTCGACCATGTTTTTATTGGCGGTCTCAACGAGGGCGTACTGCCGCGGTCGGCGCCGATAAACGCCGTGTACGCGGAATCGGACCTGCGGCGGCTCCGAAAATTGGGGCTACCGCTGCCTGGCCAGCGGGAACATACCTATCGGCAGCGCCTTCTCTTTTGTCACGCTGTCAACGCCGCACAACAGGAATTAACGTTTTCCTGGCGCGAGCAGGACACTTCGGGACGCGATGCGCTGCCAAGCCCGTTCCTGGTGGATATTGCGGATATGTTTGCGGCGCATCATATTGCTGTCAGCCTTCCTGAACCCGGACCCGACTGTTTTCTTCCCACGCCGCATGGCGCCGCCTCTGAGCGCGACTTGGCCAACAGTGTGTATTACCAGGACTATAACGCCTTGCGTAAGACCTTCCCTGAAATTACAGCGTCGGTTGACAGGATGGTCGCTATTGAAACGGACCGCAACAGCGCCGCGCCTTTTGGCGTTTATGACGGCTGCCTGCAAGCGCCGGACGTGGTCGCGCATCTTGAGAAACATTACGGCGCCAGGGCACAATTCAGTGTGAACCAGTTGGAGACATACCTGATGTTTCCGTTTCGCTTTTTCATGGAGCGGGTTTTGGGCATCGAGGAGACGAAACCGCCGGAAGCGGAACTCGACCCCATGACGCGCGGCACGATTGCCCACGACGCACTGTACTTATTCCACAAACGTTTTGCCGGCGTATCCGTACCTGTGTTACTCACTCAAGACGAAGCCGGTGCGCGCACCGCCATGAAGGCGTGTGTCCATGATGCCTTTCGCCGGAATGCGTCGCGCCTGTTGTCTGTGCCCGCTGTAATAGAGCGGATTGAAAAGCGCCGCCTGGAACAGGCGCTTGACCGTTATCTCGACCGGGCCGCCAACGATTTTGACGCTGTACTAAAGCCGTTATATCTCGAGGCTGTATTTGGCCGCGCGCCCCGCGACGCCGCTGAAGACTTGTATGTGGAAGAACCTTTTCAACTTGCCATTGGCAAGGAAACGTTCCAGTTCACAGGAAAAATTGACCGGGTTGATACAGATGGCAACACAGCATGCATCATAGACTATAAGTCCAACGCCGTGCCAACTTCTAAAAGCATCAAGAGCGGCCTGTCCCTGCAATTAACCGTATACGCCTGGGCGCTGGAAAAGCATCTGCTGCCAGGCGTTAAGTGTCATAAGGCCCTGTATTATTCAATTCAGAAAAAGAAGATGTGTGAAGCGTTGTTAAGCAAGAAGGAAGAAGACTTTATTGAACGCGAGGAAAACGCCAAGGCGCGCATTGCACAGGCCATCCGTGGCATCCGCGCCGGCTGGTTCCCGCCTTTGCCCGACGAGTCGCTCAACCTTGACAGAACGCCCATGCATACTGCCGCGCGCCATGAGGCATGGCGTGTCGCGCGCAAATGCGCCGCTCCGGCCTCGTCGGGAACGGAACAATAGCGGGTTCAGACGTAGAAAAGTCACCCGTTTGACTGTAATGACTCGTTAATGTATCATCCCTTTGACCAGTATGTTTTACCATATTGTAAAGGTTTGAATGTCTGTTGCAGGGAAGCGTACGTGTTACTGTGCGCGTTTATGAAAAGGACATGACGCTATTGGGTTGGAATTACAAAGCATGCATTTTTTTGTACAGTGTGGCGCTGTTTTATCTTTCCTCCGCGCCTGTTCCCGACGAGGTGAATCCCGGCATCCAAGGGCTGGATAAGGTTGTACATGCTGCCATGTACGGCATACTTACAGCCATTATCTCTATCGGCATGTACCGCGGCGGCTATTACAAAGTCCGGTGGCAATGGTGGTTGTTGCCGCCGGCGCTTGCCTCGTTGTGCGGCGCAATGCTGGAACTGTATCAGGCATGGCTCCCGCATCGCAGTTACGATCCTTGGGATATGGTCGCCAACACGACAGGTTCCATGTTTATGCAACTGTGTATATGGCTGTTTGTTTCCCTGCTTCCCTTATCGCGCCTCGCTCCGTCAGCTGAGACAGGCCGTACCCCATAATTATCGAAACTGTTCTCGGCGCTGCGTATCCGGCTGTAATTCCCCCACGTGTCCCCCATCCTCCCGGAGGAAAAAATTGGAGGCGGCACCCGGATTCGAACCGGGGAATAAAGGCTTTGCAGGCCTCTGCCTTACCACTTGGCTATGCCGCCTCTCGTGGGAGGCATTGTATGTTTCCAGGGCAATAAAAGTCAAATTGGGCATCAAGCGCCGGGCTTATGCGTTCAAAATCGGCTGAAGCATATCCCGGTTATCGTATATCCATCTGGCAAGGTCCTCGATGATGACTGCGGCGCTTTTTTCGGGTTGCCAATCACATGCTTCCGTCACACGCGCATTGTCGGTAATGTACAAGGGGATATCACCCTGTCTGTTTTCAGTATCCGCGCCGATGGGAATGACCGTGTTCGTTGCCTGGCAACAAAGTTCCGTGAGTTCTACCAGGGAAACGCTGTTTTCAGCACCGCCGCCCACATTGAAAACGCTGCCGCGCAGTTCGGCCATGGCAGCGGTCTGACGCAATACAAGCGCGAGCAGGTCATCCACATGCAACATGTCGCGTACCTGCTTACCCGTGCCTTGATATCCAATGTACGTCAGCGCGCCGCCGTAAACATGCCGCGCCGTCCACAGTGCGGCGATGCCCTGGTCCACGCGTCCCATCTGCCAGGGACCGGCAATGACGCCGCAGCGATTCACCACAATATCCAAATCGTACATGTCCACGTATTCAGCGATAAGCGTTTCTGCGGCATATTTGGTGGCGCCATAGAGCGAGCGCGCGCCGTCCAAGGGGAAGTCCTCGGCAATGCCGGCCCTGGAGATGCCGGGGAGAGACTGTGTCGGCGCAATTTCAAATCGGCCTGGCGCCTCCTCGAGCGCGATCGAACGCAGTTTCTCAAGGGGATAAACACGGCTTGTGGACAAGAATATCATGGCCGCGTTGTTGCGACGCGCCAGTTCCAGACAATGAACAGCACCAACAAGGTTGCTGTCTATAACATAACGCGGCGACCCGCCATAGCCCGCGAGTACGGATGGTTCCGCGCTGCATTCGATGATAAGGTCGAGTCTATCGAGAACAGGCAAGTCCTCGGGCATACGCACATCGCCATGGACAAATTCAACGCCCCCGCGACGCAGACGTCCCAAGTTGAGGCCGCTGCCGCGTCGTTTGAGGTTGTCCAACGCAATAACACGGGTTTCGGGGCATGTTTCTTTGAGCCCCAAGGCCAGGCGCGCGCCGATAAATCCGGCGCCGCCGGTTACCAATACAGTATTCAGGGATGTAGCCATTGGTGTGCCCTATGTATTACGAACTACGCGCCCGACGCTGTCCGACAATGTCTTACAATCCGCCGATAATCTTAAATTTCAGGTAACTCTCTACCAATAGATATCGAAATTGGACTGTGGGTTCCGCTTCGCTTCACCCACCCTACAGAATCGAAAGTTTGATTTAAGACGACATCATGCGAGACGTTTACAATTTCAGAGTAGTCCAACGTGTACCAGGGATCGGAATATTTCTGTGTCTAGTTTTCCGATTCCGCGAGAATCGCGAATGACACCACAACCTCAGGAAGTATTTGCGCGCCTTCGTACATATCATAGCCAATATCCCAAAGCTGGCGGTCTATGGTAAATTCCGCCTGGGCGAAGACATCATCACCGCGCCGCTCAATAGTAGCGGGAAACTGTATGCCCTTGGTCTCGCCGCGCAATGTGAAGTTGCCTGTTACCAGATAACGCCCCTCTTCGTCGGCAGGCTCGATTTTTGTGCTGGCAAAACGCGCGGTCGAATGTTCTTCCACGTCAAAGAATGCGTTGCCGCGTAATACGCCGGTGAGAATGCTGTTCTGGGAGAAGATGGTGTTCATATCCACAATGACCTCGACATAGCTTTCGTTGGGGTCATCGTTAACCACAACCAGCGTACCGTTAAAGTTGGCGAATCCGCCTTCCATCGAAATACGCTGACCAAGAATGGTTTTGTAGCCCACCCACATGATTTCAGATTCCATGTTGGGGGAAATGACGTATTCCTCGGTCACTTCCACAGGGGCTGGTTCAGGAACTACGTCCGGCGCTTCCTCGGGATCGCCGGCGGCCTCCACGGCGGCCGCGTCCACAGGCGGTTCAGGGCGAACCGGCCTGCGTTCTTCCTGCACTTCCACCACAGTAGCGCCTTCAGCGCGGTCAATGGCGGTGTTGCTGCCGCCGATGGTGTAACCCACAAAACCGCCGCCCACCACGCCAATGATGCCGCCTGCGATAAAAGCGATGATAATTTTGATATTGTTCACGTCTGATTCGTCTCCATGTTCATGCGCCGCCGCGCGGGCGGTCGCCTTCGTTTGTCTCGTTTGGGCATGGCCCACAAGGTAGTTGTTACTGCACGACTGCTCTTTATGCTATCCAGCGAAACATCTTCTATCGCAACATTGGGCCAACAGGGCGCCACTATACCAACGATTAAGAGCGGGGGTTGTTCACCCGCGCGTCGCGCTATGTTGCCACGACACCATCGGCCGCATCCACTTCTTCATCCCACGTGTAGTAATCGTAGAAACTGGGTACGGGGAAATCGAACGTGTAGAGTTCCGGATCAATTTCGACAACCCGTCCTTCGTCGCGCGACTGCACAGCGGCAATGGCTGTGAGCGCCGTGGTGTACCCCACCATCTCGTTGTTAAGGGGTACGCCACCGTTTTTGATGCAATCGGCAAAGGCGCGGAACTGGTGTACATCCGGCGTCTCGAGGGCAACATCGGCCAGCAATTCGATGCCCTCACGCATTGCGTCAGTGCTCACCTGCAGCGTGGCGCCGCTGGTTGTGCGTTCGGCAAGCTCTTCCGCTGTCAGCTCCTCGTCCACTTCCTGAACAAGTATATCTTCCCCGAACAAGTAACATTGCTGCTCGGTCAGTTGAAGCGAACCTTTGTCGCCCTGGATAAGTTCCGAGGCGCCGCGCTTGGCGTTGGCAAGGATGCTCGAGTATACAAAGCGCACGGAATAGCCCCGGTTGATAAGATTGAGACGCTGATACTGACTGCGCGCGTCTATGGGCATGAACCCCGGATCGCCGGGATTGACATCGTATTCATAAGAGATTAGGATGTTGTCGTCTGTGGTGCGTCCGTCGCGCCAATAGTCAAGCCCGGCAAAGGTATGTACGCGGGCCGGCATACCTTTCATGAACCAGTTGGCGATGTCGGTCTGGTGGGTGGCCAGCTCGGTAAACAAGCCGTCCGAACTCTCCTGGTAAATACGCCAGTTTAAGTGTTTTTCCAAATCGTCAATATACTTCTTCTCTTCTTCGTTTATCTCGTATTCCGCGGGCATCACACGACGCCAGAAGTGGTTACGATGCCACTGCGCGGTAATATGCGTAATGCGCCCGATCATGCCGTCGGCGTGGGCAAGGCCCATAGCCATATTGTATTTCGGGTTGTAGCGGCGCTGATGGCCCACCTGGACCCACCGGTCCAGTTCATGGCATTTCGCCAACATGCTGCGGCCTTCGTCCACCGAACGCACAAGCGTCTTTTCGCAGAAGACAAACTTGCCGGCGTTCAGGCAATCCATGGTGATCGCATAGTGCGTATCCAGGGGCGTGGAAATAACAACGGCATCGAGCTCTTCCTTCTCGAGCATCTCTTTGTAGTCATAATAGGCATTGGGTTTGTATGCCGCCTGCGCCAGTTGACGCTCTTCGTCGGTCAATCGTCTACCGACTTCCAGTTCGATGCCCGCGTTCGACAGTTGCGCGTAGCGCACCGCCTCGCGCTGATGCGGCAGAAATACGTCGCACACGGCTGTAATAACAATATCGGGCGTACCTGTCATGCCATCGCGAATATGGAAGGTTCCCTGGCCGCCGGTGCCAATACACCCCACGCGCACTTTTTCGTTCTGCGCGTACGAGAAGGGCGAATATCCCGATGCAATGGCGAAGCCCGCCGTGGCGCCCGCCGCTTTCATGAAATTACGTCTGCTGATTCCTGTGCTCATGACTACTCCTTGCTCCTGCTGTCCTGGTTCATGTTAATAAAAATTGTCTCGGGTGCGTTCTCTGTCTCCACAACAAGTATGGCGCGCACTTCGGGATAAGACTTACAATAGTCTCGTGTGGCTTCCAACCCCATCACATAAAAAGCTGTGCTCAACACATCGCTCTCAAGCCCATTGGGCGTAATAGCGGTAGCGCTGAGTATCCCGGTCGTGGGCATGCCCGTCCGGGGATCCACAATATGACCATATCGTTGACCGTCTATCTCAATGTAACGCTCTGTGCGCGATGAGGTGGACAAGGATTCATTGCGAATATCCACTGTCGCGATATACGCATCCTCCCCATTATTATACGGGGAACGGATGTCCACAGTCCAACCGGACTTGCCCGGCGGCGCGCCCACAGCGACAATAGTGCTCGTACCAACGTTAAGCCGCGCAGATTCTACGCCGTGGTCGCGCAGGATGGCGGCCGCGCGGTCAAGGGCCAGCCCCTTGGCAATACCGCCAAAATCAATATGCATGCCGGGCCGCTTAAAAATCACCGTCCGCGACGCGGGCTCAAAGGCTACATGCTCGATGCCAACGCGCGCCGTAGCTTCCCGCAGTTCATCTGGACTTGGATGGTTGCCGCTTCCGACATAAAAGCCCCATAGTTTCATAATCGGCCCAATGGTCACATCGAAAGCGCCGCCGGTGCGCTCGGAATAGCGCCGCGCGGCAAGAAGCAGTTCCATAATATCCGAGGGAACAGTTACGGGCCTTTCTGCCGCCTCACGATTCATCAGGGTGGTAAAGCTGTCCTGGCGGAACCGACTGATTCGCGCTTCCAATGCGTCCATGGCGACAAACGCTTCGCGCGCGGCCTCGCGCAATACTTCTGATTCGGCGTCAGGCGCGCCAAACATAAGAATTTCGATTTCCGTGGCCATGGCGACATGGCGCATCACCACCGGCCCTTGCGCAAGCGCCGCACCAGCGCCGAAGCACAAGGTGATAAACGTAACGCACACCATCCATGCGATGCGCTTCTTGTATATTGTGTTAAACACTACTGGAAATCCTGAAAAGCGTTCTCAATCAAATAACGGTGGCGTCAGTGAAAAAGATGTCTCACTGTTGACGCGGGTGATACAATTGTCTGGAAACAGGGCCGCAATGGCGCCGCGTCGTTTCCTGATGCTTTTGACCTGACGAAGGAGGGTTTCGTTTCGTGAACCGTTCATCACTCGCCGGTATGATAGACCATACGCTGCTGCGCGCTTTCGCCACGGAGGTTGAAATACGTCACCTATGTGAAAAGGCGCGATTGTACGGCTTTCGCGCCGTATCAATCAACCCGGTGTGGGTGTCCTTCTGCGCGAAATTATTGCGCGACAGCAAGGTGGGCATAGACGCCTGCGTCGCCTTTCCGCTGGGCGCCGCCACGGCACGCTTGAAGATCGAAGAAGCGCGGGACGCTGTCCAGAACGGCGCCACCGAGATAGATATGGTCATTAACATCGGCGCGTTGAAATCAGGGTACGCTCAGTATGTGGAAAAGGAAATCAGCGCGGTAGTAAAAGCGGTAAAAGACTGTCCAGTCAAGGTTATTCTTGAAGCCAGCTACCTGAGCGACGAAGAAAAAACGGCGGTGTGCAAGATGAGCGTACGCGCGGGCGCCGCCTATGTAAAGACATCCACGGGCTTCGGCAGCAGCGGCGCACGTGTACAAGATGTAAAGTTGATGAAAAGCGTGGTGGGCGATGCGCTGGGCATTAAGGCTGCCGGCGGTATACGCAGTTACGCGAGAGCCGTACAGTTCATCGAGGCAGGCGCAACCCGAATCGGCACCAGCGCCGGCGTCGCCATTCTCAAGGACGCGTCGGACGATGAAGAAGAGAAACAGGAGCACGCGCATAATTAGGACAATCGCGGGGTGCTGCGTTTCGCTGTTGTGTTGAAAAAAGCGCCGCTTTGAGCCGCCTGACTGGCTGCCGCCGCAGTGTCGAGCATCTCGGCATTGCCAACATGGACCGCGCCGCCATTATTGAAACGGACAGCTGGCGACAAGTAGACGCCCTTGACATTGTGAACTAACACGACAAATGGCAACTATACCGCTGTCCCGCAAGATATTTCCGATAACGCCCGGCACAACTCACCACAATGAAACATAGCGTTTGGGAAATGGCTGTTCCACAGCTTCGGCTTGTAGTGTGAACGGCGGCGGCGGTTGATAACGGCGCAACCACCAACAACGTGAAAAAAACGACGGCGTTTCCGGCTCAGGCGCGGCAAGCCCTTGTACTGATACGACAACCTTTCGGCGCGTGTACGTTTCAACAGCGATATCTACCGGTGGGATAACGGAAATGGGGAGCAACGATACAACCGGCTGCGGCGTACTGAATGGCGTTTGATATTTTACAGACTCTGAAAGCATCATGGGGGCGGTGCGATAGTATTGGATATCGGGTACAAGCGCCAGGGCTTCTCCGGGATTCTCGCGTCTTGCCTCTGCAACAGCCTTCTGTACCCGAAGCGCCTCCTGGCCTGCATGACGCCAGTGCAGGTTCACCCAAATCTGGCAACACATTGCCGCTATACATAGCAGCGTAGTCACGCGTACGACAGTGATGCGCCATTTACTGTTCTCCATAACGGCCTGAAAGAATCCGGCGACAGCAATGGCCAGCAACGCCGCGGGCAACATTAACTGTCCCCCGCCGGCAAGTGTGACCGCATCCACGGTGAAACCGCCTTGACAAAGGCGAAACGCCGCCGCGCCAAGCAGCCCGAAAGTAAAGGCGGGTTTGTTTACCTTGCGAATCAGCCAGGCGCCCAGCAAAACCACAACGGCGCTAAGCCCATAGCCCGCCAACGGCAACTGCTGGAAGAATAATACCGTATCGGGCAACATGCCGATGGGATAAACCACAAAAAAAAGAGGCGCGAACATACGCACTGGATGCAACGCCCCCGACATCGCCCACTGTCCGCTCATGAATAATGCAATTGTTCCAAAAATCGCAAGCGGCAGCCAACGACGCGTCTTTTCCTTGTAAACGCTGTATTCGAGGACAATAACCACGACGAACAGCATGATGTTGATCGGGCCGGTCAGTATTGCCGCAAGGTATACCAGCGCCGGCAACTGCACCGCCCCGACCTTTGCCGACTGGCGGCAACGCACATAAACGTACAAGGTAAGCAGCGCCATGAATCCCGGCCACAGGTCGCGTACACCACTGATAGCAAGTACAGCCTCCGTTTTCACCGGATTCGCCATGAATAATACCGCCGCCACCGAACCAAGCCACCAGGGGCCGCGCGTAAGATGACGCGTCAACACAAGGATCAGCGCCATGCACCCATACAGCAGCACGAGGTTTAGCAGCAGATACATCCATCCATAGCCGCCAAACAGGCGCGTTAACGAGGTAAAGAATAGAACGGCGTCCGGACGCGCCAGCGCGGCATAATCGCGGCCCAGCGGGGGAATGGCCAGGAACGCCGCATATACCATTGCAAGGTATAGCGCATCGGCCACAAACAACGGCGTTGCGCGCGAATGACGCACTGCTGGCGCGGTATGGTTTTCGGTTTCAATCAATACTCTTCAGCTCCGAGAGAAAAGAAGCGCTTGCGGGCTGACGCCATCCGATACACAAGCCGTCCCAACAAATATCACGGAACGCGTACAGGCTTGCCGCCCGCCGCTGCGGATTTCCACGCGGCCTCGGTAACCTCGATAACGCGCAACCCACATTCCGGCGGCGTCTCAGGTTCGGCTTTCCCGAGCATCACCTCGATGAAATTGCTGTCCGGATTCTTGTTGTATTTCGGCAGCGTTACTTTCACCGGTTTGCCCACGGCGTTCTGCTGCGAGAGGCCAAGTCCCTGGCGCAGGTAGAGCGCGCCCTTGCCGCCAACAATGGTATGGTCTTCGTACCAACCCGGCGCGTTGCCGATAATGGACAGGCTGCCAAGCGCGCCGTTCTCAAACACCATCGCCAGTGTGGCGTTAATGTCCACGGGTACATCGAAATTGACCTGGAATGCCGACACCGTCTTTACTTTCATCCCTGTCATCCACATAAGGATATCCACCAGGTGACTGCCGGAGTCGTTCAGCTGGCCGCCGCCGGAAAGTTCCATGGTCTGGCGCCAGGTGTTCCGTGTTGCGCGCAGCCATTCCTGGCTGAGCACAGCCTGCACAAACTCGATTTCACCCAACGCGCCCTTCTGTATCTGCGCGCGCATATACCGAAACGGCGGCTCATAATGGCGCTGATAAGAAATCATAAGCGTACGATTGACCTGCTTTGCCTTCTTGATAAGCGCCTTAGCGTGACGGATGGTGCATACCATCGGCTTCTCTGTGAGTACATGCAGTCCCTTGCCTAACGATACATTGATTTGTTCATAATGCACCGTGTGGGGACTGAGAATAACCACGCCGTCAAGCGCTTCTTTCTTCAGCATGTCCTTGTAATCGTTATACACCGGCAATTTGTCCGCGCCCGGACAATGCTGATAGAACCGTTTCAGCGACGCATCGCTCGGATCGGTAAGCGCGGCAACCACCGCCTTTTTTGTTTCATGAATACGGTGATAGTGACCAACGGCTATGCCGCCGGCGCCAATAAACCCAATGCGAAGTTTTCCCGCCATGACAAGGTTTCTCCTTGTGTTGTTTGGAAATTTCCAATAACCACGACCACAACATGCGCATGGTACACCCTGGGAGAAACAGATGCAAAAAAGCATCCCAGCGGCGCTACGCCGTCAGTTCCCTGTACACCTCCAATGTCTGTTGTACCATGCGTTCAACGGAGAATTTTTCTCGGGCCAGTTTACTGCCCGCTTCGGCCATGCATTGTGCGGCCTGGCGGTCGGTGAGCCCGGCGACGATAGCATCGGCCAGCGCTTCGGGATCGCGGACCGGCGTCAAGTATCCCGTAACCCCGGGGATTACCATCTCTCGCGCGCCGCCGGCTTCGGCGGCCACTACTGGTACGCCCGCAGCGAGCGCCTCCAGTATCGAAGTGCCCAGCCCTTCGCTCCAGCTCGAGGACACATAGATATCGGCGGCGCGGATAATGGCGGGGGCATCAGCGCGGTAACCAAGAAACGCGACGCAATCATTGAGTCCAAGCGCGTTGCGTCTCGCTTCGAGCGCGCTGCGCAGCGGCCCTTCGCCCGCGATACAGACCCGCAGGTTCGGAAACACCTTGCGCACCCTTGCCGCGGCATCAAGCAGGTTCGCATGGTCCTTGTGATCCACCAGTGCGCCTGCGCTCGCCAACAATGGCGCGTCTTCGGGCACATCAAGGGAGGCGCGAGACGCCGCCGGCATAAGCGCGCGCTCGAAGTCCACCGCGCTATGAACCACGCGCGTTTGCGGGGGATGCAGTCCGTAGTCGGCGAGAGTCTCCTGAACCTTCTCTGAGACGCATAAGATACGGTCGGGGCGGCTATATTTCCAGCGGTTAAGCCGATGCTGTCTGGGCGGGAAATTGACGCGGCGAGAGACCACGATGCGGCTTGTCATACCGAAGCAGGATGCCACAACGGCTATGCCGTGGGCGTGGCTGGCGTGGGCGTGAACAATGTCCACATGGCAATGTTGTGTGATTCGGGCCAGCCGCCAGGCGGAATAAAGATCAAGTTCACCGCGCAACGGCAGCGCAAACCGATGTATATCATCACGATCGGGATGCATGGCCACAAACTCCTCGCCGGCGCGACCGATTACAATGTTTGACACACCATGTTCGGCAAGCCCGCGCACAAGCCAGGACGCTTGCTGTTCCCCACCCCTGAGCCCTTGTTGCTCGTCCAGATGGACTGCGGTTATCATGAACGCTGCCCCTCTCCAAATGCCTTTTTATGCTCCGCAACCACCTGCCTGTATACATCAAGGGTGCGCTGCACGAACACTTCACTGCTGAATTCCGCTTGAACCCGTTGGCATCCCGCCCGGCCCATTGTGGCCCGTAGCTCGGGATCGTCCATCAGCTTGCTGAGCGCTTCCGCAAGCGGCTCCACCGTGCCGGCGGGCACGATAAACCCTTCCACACCATCGCTGATAATCTCGGCAAGGCCGCCGTAATCAGAGGCGATGACCGGGATGCTCGCTGCCATCTGCTCTTTCATGCTGAATGACGACGTGTCGCAGTCAACGGAAGGTTGCGCGCATATATCGAAGGCCTGAACACAATAGTCCATATCGTTGCGAAATCCGAGGAAACGCACCATGGACGCGATGCCCAATTGCGTGGCCATCATCCGCAAAGACTTTTCAAGTACACCCTGACCAAACACGAGAATGCGCAGCTGTGGATACTGTTCCTTGAGCATCGCGGCCGCTCGGAACAAAAATTCGTGTCCTTTCGCTGGCACAAGACGCGCCACAATGCCGCACACGATGTCCGAATCGGCGCAGTCAAATTCAGCGCGGGCCTGCTTGCGGCGTTCCGGATCGAAAGCGTACAGGGCAGCGTCAACGCCGTTGTGGATGGTGCGAAGGCGGTCAGCGTTAAATGCGGGGTGTTGCGCAAGCGTGCGCCGCACGACATCGCATACCACAATTTGAAAATCGGTCAGCCGCCTGTTTAAGTAACGATTGGGCAGGTTATCGTTCACCACGTAGGTGTTGTGACGCGTACGCACCAATGGCGCAGGCCGATTCATCCAATAGTTGGTCACGGCAAAGGCCCAGTGGTCCTGGGAACCGTTTACATGTACAACATCCGGGGTGTATTCGCGCATGAATCGGGTCGCCTCGGCTAAGTCGGTGCGCCACGCGGCAGGTCGTACGCCGCCCTTAAAACTGAACCAGTCATAAGGTTCGGCGCCTACGGCTCTGGCATGGTCCACAAGAACACTGCCCGGACGACATCCAATGGCGACACGGTGACCAAGACGCGTCAGGCCCTCGGCCAGCGTGGACACATAACGCACTTGTCCCCCGCCCTGTAAATGAGGATCGCTAATGAGAATATGAAGAGGTTTATCAGACATGGAGATTATTATCGCCTATTGTAATTCGATGCTGAAAAGCGTTTTGGGGGCATGTCGCGATTGCGTACATAACGCGCTGCTTTCAGATTGGTTGAAAAAACTCTTGCGCGATCCGCTTCCTGTCATTGGAAACAAACGACACGGCATGTTGTAAAGGCATTGCTGCGCGGACGCTATGTATTTATCTTTGCTGGCGCGTACAATCCAATTTTTCATTTCATGTACGAAAAAGTCCTTTTGACGGCCCATACAGTTGAACAAACAATGCGCTCCAAGTTTTTCGTGGGCGCTCCACTCTCCGAACGACATATACCCCGCTATAGCGGGGTATGCCGCATTAAGATTCCGTTTGCGTCATATCGGTTTCGCTCTCAGTAGTTTCCGTCGCATCATCGCCTTCCGGTTGACGCTGCTCGCGAAGAAGCGATTCAATGCGCGCATTAGCGTCATCCAGGTTTTCCAGTGCGCTGGCAAGCTCGGTTTCCACTTCTGCAAAATCGTCTGTGCGCGTAATAGTTACTTTATTTTTTTTTGACATCCTTTTATTATCCCGAAAGTCGCGCCCGTGTGCCTTTTGGTTCTAATGCACCAACAGTACGGGACACGATGCATGATTCACTGCGTGAGACGTTGTGCTTCCCATCACTATCTCGCGCAGTTTGCTGTGTCCATAAGCGCCCATCACAATCAGCCCGGCGTCGCATTCGCGGGCGTAAGCGATAATAGTTTCGCCAGGATCGCCTCTCTTATGCGCATACTCCAATTCTATCGTGTGGCTCTGCAGATATTCGCGCGCCTCATCAAGCCACTGTTGCGCCGAATCATCGCCAACCACAAGCAGGTGCATCTTTCCGCCCATTTGTTCGGCGAGGGTCACGCCAACCTTTAACGCTTTCCGCGCGTGGCGCGAGCCATCATAGGCCAGCACAAACTGGTCGGCGCCCGGCGTCTCGCGGCCTGTAACCAGCACGGGCACAGACGCGCGACGCACCACCGCCTCGGTAGTCGAACCGATTAACCCCTCGAGAAAATCCTTGTGTTCACCCGCGCGTCCCATGACGATTACGTCTACCAATTCGCCTTTCTCAATGATTACGCGTGGCACAATGCCTGTGTGCAGTTCTGTCTCACAGGGCACGCCCTTTTCAGCGCATAAGCCGGCGACATATTGAAGCGCCGCCTTGCCGCGTTCATCAAGTATCATGGCAATGCTGCCTTGATAATTGACATACGGCGCGGCGCCAAGTGACGCGGACAGGTCGCGCAGAAATGGTCCCTCGAGCAGCTTCACATCCACCACATGCAACGCCAGCAACGACGCCTTCTGCTGTGCCGCCAACGCCACGGCATACCGCACGCCGACAGCGGAACTTTCACTGCCGTCCGTTGTTACAAGTATACGTTTGATCATTGATTTCGCCCTTTACTTGTTCCGTATCCAACCGGCGCTAACAACAGGCCGCCCGTTCTGTAAGTGTACCAAAGTTGTGGAGCATGCGTATACCATCCGCCTGGCTTTTTTCCGGATGAAACTGTGTCGCAAACAAATTGCCCCGTCCGACTGCGGCCGGAAACGTAACGCCGTAGCTGCAGTGAGCCAACACAATGGCTTCGTCATCAGTCACAGCGTGATAACTATGCACAAAATAGGCGTAGGGGTCGGCGCTTACGCCGTCGAATAATATCGCTTCGCGTTCGGCCGCGGGCAGCAATCGGTTCCAGCCTACATGGGGCACCTTCAATCCGGTTTTCCCGGCATCGGGGAAACGCACTACCCTGCCAGGCAGAACGCCTAGTCCGGGCGACCCCGCGCCTTCCTCGCCGTACTCGAACAACAGTTGCAGACCAACACATATCCCCAGAAAAGGGCGTCCACTGAGGGCGGCGTCCTTCACAGACGTGTCGAGGCCGCGCGTCACAAGGCCGTCGTAACAATCTTTGAAGGCGCCCACGCCAGGCAGTACCACGCCAGGCGCCTTCTCGATGACGCGCGGGTCGTCGGTAATCTGTGCGGCGTAACCGGCTTTCTCGAAGCCTTTCTGCACACTGCGCAGGTTGCCCATACCATAGTCCACAATGGCGATCATGTTTCCAGCATCCCCTTGGTCGAGGGTACGTCGTGAATACGCGGGTCGCGCTGCAACGCAAACCGCAACGCGCGACCAAACGCCTTGAACATGGCTTCGAGACAGTGGTGCAGGTTGCGTCCACGGCGCAGTTCGATATGCAGCGTGATCCGACTTTGCATGGCTACGGCGTAAAAGAACTCTTCAGCCAGCTCCGCGTCAAATCCGCCCAGATCGCCTGGCGGCAACGCCGCCTGAAACACCAGATAAGGACGTCCAGAAAAATCAACTGCCGCTTCCACCAACGTTTCGTCCATGGGAACCAAAGCATGACCATACCGGGACAATCCCCTGGGTTCACCCACCGCTTCCAGAATGGCCTTGCCCAGGCAGATGCCCACGTCTTCAACCGTGTGATGGGCATCTACATGCAGGTCGCCCGCGGCCTTCACGTCCAAATCAAACAGCCCGTGACGCGCTATGTGGTCCAGCATGTGATCAAAGAAACCTTGACCGGTCTGTACGTGTGCGCGACCAGTTCCATCCAGTTTCAGGGTCAATTCCACGTCTGTTTCGTTGGTAGCGCGTTTGATATGCGCTTCCCGAGAACCAGGAGACGTCATTGCTATCAAGTCCTTATGCTGTTGGATAAAACGGCTTCGTTGCGTGTCAATACAACAGGGCGAACAAACCGGCTGCACCCCATGAAGCGCGAGATATTTGTGCGAGAAATGCTTATATTGTCATCATTCTCGACGCTGTTATTCCGTTTTAGCGGCCCAGTAGCAGGCGGTCCGCCAGGAACCGCGGCAGGTGCGCGTCGCGGACGCGCTTGACGGCGTGCTCCACATCATACTCGACACGCGCCAGTTCAAAAGTCATGCTGTCTGCATCAAACAGGCCAAATGAAGCGCGTACATCGTCGTCGCGCGGCTGACCAACAGAACCGGGGTTAATAAAGTACACATGGTCTCGTTCCAGAACGGTTTGCTGTTCCTTGCCAAGCGGTATTGCCCCATCCGTGCTGAAAACGGCAGGGGTATGGGTATGTCCCATAAAACATATATTGCAGTTCTGCTCATCAGTAAAATATACGTGCGGGAGAATGTCTTCCCACGAGAAGATATAGGTATTGTGATTTTTGGGCGCGCCATGAACCGCGACAAAGGGGCCATAATTAAGCGCATCGGGCAGCCCCCGCAACCATTCGAGCGAGACTTCTGACAGTTTCTCCCGTGTCCAGACCGCCGCAGTCAACGCGACAGGATTGAATCCCCAGGGTTCTTCGACGCCGCAGCCAACAGCGTCATGGTTGCCCAATATAGCCTGGACATCCCTTTCGGCAAGCTTTTCGATACACTCATTTGGCATGGCATTGTAACCAACCACATCGCCAAGACACACCACGCAGTCAACGCCGCGTTCGTCTATCTCTTCAAAGACCGCGTCAAGCGCTTCTATATTGGCGTGTATATCAGAAATAAGGGCATACAACAACGGTAAATACCTCCCGAAAAATTAATATCATGCTCTGGAAACAGCCCGCAGAACCAAATACCTGTAGTAAATTGGACACGTGTACCCGGATATTCTGCATGGTTACACCTGTCAGAATCAAATAAAACTCATGGCCTGTCCTTTCTATCGTTTATATCAGCCGGCAGATTCCAATTCCACTGACGTATGCGTCCATCCGTCCGTGCGAAAAACCAGCCAGGTCAACGTCAGACGCAATGCGTGACTAAAAAACAAGGCAGCCCATACTTTATCGGCGGTCAATGTTCCCATGCTCAAGAAAAACTGGCAGATACTCAAAAGCGCGACTATTTGTGTGGCAAACGCGATGAACATGGGCACGCGCGTTGCGCCCGCGCCCTGCAAGCCGCCCGTAAGCGCCAGGTTCACGGCCACAGCTACGCCGGACAAGCTCAAGTATCGCAACAGCGATACGCCAAAACTAAAAACGGGCTCATCCACGGCATTAAAGAGACGCAACAAGACGCCTGGATATGTCCAGAAGACAACGCCCACAGCGAAAGACCAAGCCGCGCCCATGCATGCCGCAAACACCACGCCGCGTTTGCCGCGGCGCCGCACACCCGCGCCAATATTCTGGCCCATAAGCGTACCGGCCGCCGCGCGCAAACCGAAAGACGTCCAGGTAACCAGCGAAAACAACTGCGCGTAACATATTGTATACGCCGCCTGCGCCGCAGCGCTATGTTCAAGAGTGCTGATGTATCGCAACAAGAGCACACCGGCAATGTTTAGTAGAACACCTTGTATGCCCGTGGGTATTCCGATACGGGCCATGCCGCGCAGCAATTGGAGGTCTGGCAGCACCCGGAATCGCCTCGGCGGCTGGATGATCATGCGGCGGCTGAACACCAGGTAAAGACCTATGCCGCAGCTTACCGTGGGCGCAAGCACAGTGCCGAGGGCCGCGCCCATCACGCCAAGGGGCGGGAACGGGCCTATTCCGATAATCAGCACGGAACTGATAAGTATATTGAGCGCCGTGGTGAGTATTCCAAGTTTGAGCGGCGTTTTGGGTTCGCCCGAAGCGTGAAAGGCGCCCGTTAACATGAACATGAGAAACAACGGCGCACCGCAAAGAAACAGCAGGCGCAGGTATGGCAACGCATGGACATAAACTTCGTCGGCGATATTAACGGCGCGCAACAACAGGGGCGCGCAAAAATAACCAAGCGGCGCCACAATGCCCACCAGGATTATCAGCGATACCATAAACGCAGCGTAAAATACCTCGCTGATGGTATCGCGGTCCTGACGGCCCGCATAGCGCGCGATAAGCACATTCATGCCGTGGAATATCGAGGCAATGAACACCACGATTACAAGGAACACCTGCCAGGCCACGCCAATGGCGGCATTAGCGGCATTGTCCGCAGAGCCGTGAAAATGCCCGATCAGTACGTGGTCCACAATGCCGTGCATGCCATTGATCAAGTTTAACAAAACCAGCGGCCATGCAAGTTTCCATACCGAACGCAAGAGACTGCCGGATACTATTTCTTTATCAAATGCTTTCAACAAATCATGCCTTGGAGGTTGCCTTTCTCGGGGAACAGCGGGAAACCCCACGCCAAACGCGCGGGCTGAGCCCGGATATTTCACCAGATTTCTGTTGCGCCTGCGAATCTTACGCCATCTCAGCCACTTTGCTTGCCCGCCGACTTCGACGTGGCCCGACACGCTGTCAGCCGGCGACCTGCGCAAAATGGCTGATCTGACGCAATCTTCGCAGGCTCACGACGAAACCTGGTGAAATATCCGGCTTAGCGGCGTTTCCTGTTTCACAGGCCCTGTTCAACGGATTACAGTGCGGGCACACTGGACTTCCATGAGGCCCGGCGCGAAAGGCCATGAAAGTGATTCTGAATGTTTCGCTGGCGCACCACTCAACTGAAATCCGACCCTCGGGGCGGCATCCCCAATACCGTTTCCAGCATACCGACCCGCTCATATCTAAATTGTTCGGCATAAGCGACGCCGGTTTTCCCGCCCAAATCGCCGCAGAAATTTCGTATGCCCATTTCTATCAGCTGCGCTCGTTGTTCGGCGTCGGGATTCTGAAGCATGGGCACTTCAATATCCATCGTTTCCGCCTCGCGCGCCAGCATATCCACCGTCAGCTCCATCTGACATTCGTGAGCGAGCAGCGCCTCTATTTTCTTGTCTATCGTGCTCGAGATGTCCACAAACAACGACGCGTTCATGGGCGCTTTCGCAAACCAATACAGTTCAGCTGGCTGGTAGGGCGGTTGTATATGCTCAGGATAAAACAAGGGGTTGCCGCTGAAATGCGCTGCCTCGAGTGTGGCCATGGCCACATGCCTGTGGTCCGGATGTTCTTCGTAAGGCGCGAAAGGATCCCAACTCATTACGATATCAGCGCGCACTTCGCGTATCACGGCCATAATCTGGCCGCGCAAGATGTTGATGGGCGTTTCATTCAACTCGCCATCCACATATCCCGCGAGCCGCACCTCTTTCAGACCTAGAATAGCGCCCGCCGCCCTGGCCTCCGCGGCGCTGATATCTATCAGTTCCTCTTCCGTAAGCCTGTAGGAACCCTTGGAGTTGTCCGTCAGAATATATTCGTACACGTCAAAGCCCAGTTCGTCCACGAACCGAGCGATAGTGCCGGCAGCCATGAATTCCATGTCGTCCGCGTGCGCCACCACTACCAGCACACTCTTCTTATGTTCTGCAGCCATTATGGTTCTTGATCCTTTCATGAAAATAGCGCGACTGTCTACCAACAGACCTCGAAAGTGGTCCGTGGCGGGTAACGCGCAACAGCGCCCATCGGAATAACTACTACAGAATTCACTAGTTTTGACTTACAAAGGCGCTATGCAAGACCGTTACAAAACAGCCTGAACCTGTATTTACGCCGTATGCTCCAACGCCACAAAGGGAGAGGCGGCAACACGTTGGCGTATCTATAGTATAGTCATATCGCACTACCAAAAACGAACGCCGCCCCAGCACCAGTCACAGGCGGGAAAAGAGCGGACCCTGAGACAGCCGCGCATAGAGCCGCAGATTTACCTGTAAACCATGAAACGATTGCCGCAGCATCATGCTCCGATACATTGCCCTGAAACCTCAACGCGGCGTTTAGCGTTATTGAGGTCGCGCCTGGTAGATACCGCCGGTTACCGTCTCGAACCGTGTGTTGTGTTCGGCCACCAAATCATCTTCCCGATACACACGGATGGGGATATTGGCCTTTATAATACAGGGCTGGCCGTAGTCGGAGCGTACAGATGCCTCGATCAGCTGTCCATCTTTCCATCTGATATCCACCTCAAAACCGTCTCGCGCGCGCAGTCCACTCACTTTTCCTTCCTGCCATGCGTCAGGCAGCGCGGGCAACAGGTGGATGCGCCCGTTATGGCTCTGAAGCAGCATCTCCGCGACGCCCGCGGCGGCGCCGA
>SLFT01000363.1 GCA_007124105.1 Candidatus Hydrogenedentota bacterium
GCGCGCGCCGTATAGCCGCCCTCGGCCGCTTCTTCGATAAGGAAAATAATTTCATTCATCACAAAGTACCTTCAATAAAGGACAGAACACATCCAAACACAACGGTATTATCCCGTGTCATGAACGCGGAATTAAATCCACAACGGAATTCATACGTCGCAACCACTCATGAAAAAATAGGAACGAAACTGAAGCGCAGCGTCACAGGAAACGCGGAGACTTGCAGGACGATTTTTTGCGGTGTAATTGGTTGCAGAACTGGACGGATTGGACAGTTCAGTGAGACTCCTGAGCCAGGTCCAGCAAGGCCAGGGGAAACAGGCCCGCGCAAAGCCCGTGCGGGCATCAGGCTGCGACCGTCGGCCTTTGTCAGGCAGATACCCCGATTGAATGCTATCATGTTGATCCTTGAGGCAGGATTTGCTATCGTTAGATTGAAACGTCTGGGAAATAGCCACGTATGCCAACCATTGAAGACATCGGCCCATATAAGTTCTTTTTCTATTCCGCCGAAGGCCATGAGCCGCCGCATGTTCATGTGCGTCGCGACCGAGCAACGGCCAAATTCTGGCTTGACCCGGTGTACGTTGCCCGTTCACGGCATTTCAGCGACCGTGAATTACTTATTGTTCAAAAAGTAGTAGAAGCCAACCGCGAGAAGATATTGGAGGTGTGGAATGACCACTTTAGTGACGGACCATGACGTGCTTGCCGTGGCGATTGCCTTTACCGAGCAAGCCATGCAAGTGTCGCTGGATGACGGCCGCATGATTTCCGTGCCGCTGGCATGGTACCCGCGTCTGTTGAATGCCACCTCGTCAGAACGCATGCAATTTGAATTGATCGGTGATGGCGAAGGGATTCATTGGCCAGCGCTTGATGAAGACATAAGCATTGAGAGCCTGGTTGCGGGGCGCCGCTCTGCGGAGTCGCCCGCCTCTCTGGCGCGCTGGATGCAACGTCGGCAGGTATCCTGATTTCATTCCAGCTTGTGGCGTGCCCTCTCACACACAGCTGCGGGGATAAAACCTGGTTGTGTGCCGATGATACAAAACCCGCGTAAGGAAGTTTTTTCGCCTCGCTTGTTATATGGGTGCGGTGGAGCGTGTATTAAACAACCCGACAAACACATCCGTGATAAAATGCTACGTTGCCAGTCTGGAAAGGAATCAGATATGAAGAATCTTTCTCTTGTCTTGCTGTTGCTGTTTATGGCGGCTGGCGTCGGCGCCCTTGACGCAGGCGTGGGCGTGGCGGATATTACCCCTGATGTGAGCGCTTACAAGGTTCCCCTGGCCGGGTATGGCGCGCGGTTGGGGCGTCCCGCGACGGGGGTGCGCGATCGCCTTTACGCCAAGGTGTTGTTCCTGACCGACGGCGCGCGGCGCATGGCGCTGATCACTGTTGATTTGCGTTCCTCGACGCCTGAATTTAAGGAACAGATCGTGGCGAAAACAGCGGCGCTGGGGATGACTCTGGACACGGTATTCGTGGCGGCGTCGCACACCCATGCGGGGCCGTCCATGTATCCGGAGCGCTTCTGGCAAATGCAGTTTGGCGCGTATGATCCGGCCATTGTGGAGCAGATGACCAGCGCCATCGCCGATGCGGTGCTGGAAGCGGCGTCCGCCACAACGCCTGCGCGCATGGGCCATGCCGTGGGCAGCGCGGATGGATTCACACGCAACCGGCGCTGGGGCTACAACACGGAACAGCGCGAAGCCAATAACGAGACGCCAGTAATTGATCCGCGTTTGACGGTGCTGCGCTTTGATGATCTGGACGGCGCATGTCGCGCGCTGGTGGTTCATTTCGCGGCGCATCCAACCATTGTGGGCGCATCCAACCTGGACATCTCGGCGGAATGGCCGGGGGTGGTGCAGCGCGCGTTGGAACAGGCTTTCCCAGGCAGCGTGGTGTTGTTTCTCAACGGCGCGCTGGGCGATCAGTCGCCGGTCGCGCCTGCGGGTGATGATGAATTCGAGCGCATGGAGCGATACGGCGAGGCAATCGCCGAACTGGCGGCGCCGCTGGCGGCGGCCATTGAGACGCAGGAAGGCGCGTCCATTGCAATTGCGCATAACACGCCGGAATTGCCGCCACTCACCTTTCCCGAGGAGGCGGCGCGCAGGTTTGCGGCGTTCAAGGATGCCGCGGAGGCGGCCTTGCCGCGGCGGGCGGAACTGCATCTGCTGCGTATTGGCCCGGCGGTACTGGCGGGCCTGCCGGGCGAACCACTCCTCGCGGTGGGCCAGGCCGTCGAACAACGTCTCGAACGAGAGGGGTTCACGTTACCCCTTGCAGTCGGCCTCGCCAATGATTATATTGGCTATATTGTCAACGAAACGGAATACGCCCACGGCGGCTATGAAGTTGAAAGCCGCTCCTATTACGGCCCGGGACTGGGCGCGTTTATGGCGGAACAAATCGCGGCCATTGGCGCTGCCTTGCGGCCGGACAATGTCAAAAGCGAAACGGCCGCTGAATGATCGCGTCCAGAGGCGAATGAATCCAAGGGGATAGCAAACGCGGCTGGCAGCCATGTCTACACTTGCAGTATTGTTGATGGCACACAACGTTTGGCGGGGGGCGGTGTACGCAAGCGTAAGCGTTTTTCATGGCGGGAGCTACTCGTTCTGCGCGCAGCTTTTGAAAAACGCCTGGCTGCCGCGCCGGATATTGCGGATGCTGTAGCCCCCCTCCTGGATAATGATCAAGGGGAGGCCCGCCTGGATCAGGCGTTTGCCGATATGTCGCAGTGTGGGCGTTTTCACCAGGAATGTGCCGGTGGGGTCGCCTTTCATGATATCGAAACCCAGGCTCACCACCAGCACGTCCACGTTCCGTTTCAAAATATGGGTCAACGCTTTGTCGAAAACGTGGGTGTACGCCTCATCGTCCGCGTTGGGCGGCAGTGGATAGTTACGGTTGTACCCGAGTCCTTTTCCCGTCCCTGTTTCGTTGGCGAAACCGGTGAAGTAGGGATAGGTATAATCGGGGTGGCCGTGCAATGACACCGTGAGCACATCATCGCGATCGTAAAAGATGTCCTGCGTGCCGTTGCCGTGATGAAAGTCAACATCAAGAATCGCGGGTTTGGCGTGGCGCAACAGGTACTGCGCCGCAATGGCGGCGTTGTTCAGGTAGCAGAACCCGCCGAAGAACCGTTTGCCCGCATGATGGCCCGGGGGCCGACACACCGCGTATACCAGTCGGCGTCCCGCCACCAGTTCATCCACTGCGGTCATCGCGGCGTCGGCGGCGTCTCGCGCCGCGATGTAAGCGTTGCGATTGAGCGGGGTATCCGAGTCCAGGCAATAGTATCCCGCCTGCACAGGCAGATGCTTGGGCCGACGGTCGGGGCGGCGAATGGGAAACGCGTCGGGATATACCGGCCTTCCCGCCTTCAGCTTGCCGCAGACCAGGCGCAGATACGTGAGGAACTCCGGATCATGCACGTCCGATATTGTCTTGTAGCCGTGTGCGCTCGAGGACAGGGTGGTGAACAAGCCCAGCGGTCCGAGCGACTCGTAAATGGCCTCGGCCCGTATGGGGCATTCGAAGTAGCCGCGCTCCCGGACATGATGGATATGGTGGCGGGGGCCGCGCACCAGGGCATAACGTTGCGCCAGACGTCTCGGCACAATTTCAGGACGGGTCCTGCTTTTTTTACGATACCGAAACGGGCGCAGCCGCACGGGATCGTCGCGGAACGAATCCACCACCTCGCGGATATAGGCCTCGTCCGCGATATGTCCGAACCGGCGTCTCAAAATCATCTCCACCGTCGCGCGCGCCTCATGCAGGGGCAATGGCGTCTGACGTCCAAGGCCGTCATACAACAGAAAGCCGGTGTCCGGCGGATCGCCAATCGGTTTGTGGTATTGCGTACCGTCAATCACGCGCGCGCCATAGCGTTCATAAAAGCGCATGCGCTGTCTGCTTTCCTCGAGCATGGCGGGATCAGGGGTCAGCTCCGGTTCATCGGGCTGCACATCCATGTATAACGCATTGGCGCCGAGCCGACCGCAATACTCGCGGGCCGCTTCGTACAGAGCGCCGCCGAAACCACGGCTGCGCGCCTCCGGGCGTGTGCCCACGAAATCAAGGAACGCGCTCTTTACTTCGTCAAAGTAAAGGATCAGCGCGAAAGCGTCCAGCCGCCCGACAGCGCCCTCCGCAACAAGAAGCGCCGCATGGAAGCCATGCTCGGCGGGATAACGCAACAACGATTCTATCTTGTCGGCGTAGCCCGCATATTTCGGGAAGGTCTGGCGAAAGATGGCGCGCACCTGGTCCAGTCTGTCCTGGGACAGAAAGAATGCGTTTCCATGAAGAGCGCGAATTCGAAACATAGGCACTATCCTGATAAGCGCCGCAACGGGGCGCTATGATGTTGTCAGGCGCTGTTGCGGTTTACTGAGCGGGGTTTTCAAGAATGAGCAACGTGTTGGCGACACGCCTTTCACGGCGCCAAGAAATCCAGCGGGGCACTACCGCTGTTACGCGCAATCGCAAACACAATAGCAAGTACGCACAAAAACGCCAGGATAAAAAAGACAATATGCTGTGCTTTTCTGAACCTGCCAGCGACAACAGCACCCGTTATCCCCGCGAACAAGAACGGCAAGAAGGCGTTATAGCCGACCGCCTCAACAACCCGGCCATGCACGAGCGCATGCAGGGCGCGCACCCCACCGCAACCCGGGCAATACAGGCCTGTAACCACAAGCCACGGACACCCTGGATAAAGCGGCGTCCCGGCTGGGTCCAGATGCCATAGCGCCCCCAAAACAACCGCAAGCAGTAGAACCCACGGCCCATACGTTTTCGCGCGCTTAAGAACAGGGCGCGAATCAGTGGTGGATGTCAGGTTAAAACCAGCCTTTTTGATTCTGGACGTAAATCTGCTCAAATTCCTGGTCGCTCTTTGTCAGGTAGATAACGCCCTCAATCAAGGCTATTATGGCAATAACAGCGGACGCCAAGCCACAGGTGACCAAGCCGCCCCCAAGCGACACCGCCAGCATAATGACGCCCTCCTTGTTATAGCCAAGATAGAACTTATGGATGCCCAGTCCGCCAAGGAAAATAGCAAGTAAACCCGCAGCCATCTTGTTCTTGCTTTCGGAGCTGCCAGCTGTCAAACTAACGCCGCACTGGGTACATAAGGCTTGATTCGGGGCTGTTTCCACGCCGCAATTATTACAGAACTTTTTTTCGGCCAGCGGCGGAACGCCACACGCTGGACATGCAACAGCCTGTTCATTCACTTCCTTACCACAATTACGACAATACATGTGCCGTTCTCCTCGGTTGTATCCACAATCTACACGCAACAATTTCAGGTTCATTATATCGTGTTGTGTTCACAAACACAACTATTGGGAATATCGTTTAGCCCTGCGCAACACTTTACCTGCACTTAGAACAAGTCGTGATCATGACGCTAATTCGTTTGCAACACTTCGCGAATCTTGGCCGCGAAATCCTCGTTTGTAAATGGTTTTTGGATGAAATGTACATTGTCCGTCAGGATGCCGCGTTGGACAATGGTATTTTCAGCGTAACCCGACATAAAGAGCACCTTGATGCGCGGATATCGTGATAACAGGCGACGGGCCAGATCGCTTCCGTTCATAATGGGCATCACAACATCCGTTATTAACAGATGGATATCCCCCTGACGCTGGTCAATTATCTGATCAGCTTCCGCCGGGGTGCAGGCTGTTAACGTATGATAACCCAGCGAGTCCAGCATGAGCTTGCACAGATCAAGCAAGTCCGACTCGTCTTCCACCACCAGTATGGTCTCGTTTCCGCCCAGCGCCTCTTTGGGCGCGGACGGCATCGGTGTCTTCGTATCAGGCGCAGTGGCGCAACGGGGAAAATAAATCTTGAACAGGGCGCCCTGATCCGGCTCACTGTACACGTTGATGAATCCGTTGTTCTGCTTTACAATGCCATGTACAGTTGACAAGCCGAGACCGGTTCCTCTGCCCACGTCTTTGGTAGTAAAAAAAGGTTCGAAAATGATCGCTTGCGTTTCTTTATTCATGCCGCAACCGTCATCGCTCACGGCAAGCATAACATAATCGCCGGGGATCGCTTCCCGGTTGGAGGCGCAATACGCCTCGTCTATGACGGCATCCGCCGTTTCCACGCTAATAGTTCCAACCCCGTCAATAGCGTCGCGCGCGTTCAACATCAGGTTTGCCAGCACCTGGTCCACCTGCACCGGATCGATCATGACGTAGGGGCGTGCGCTATTCGGCTTCCACGTCAGATGGATATCTTCGCCAATCACTTTCTTCAACATGCTGAAGAGTCCCTCGACGGTGTTGTTCAAATCAATGTGCTGTGGCGCAACAGGTTGCCGGCGCGCGAAGGTCAATACGCGTTGTGTCAGATCAACGGAATCGCGGGCGGCCTTTTCAATTTTTTGCAGGAAACCACGTAACGGCGCCTCAGGGTCAACATGCTGCGACGCCACTTCGAGATAGCCAAGAATAATGCCGAGTTTGTTGTTAAAATCGTGGGCCATGCCGCCGGCCAGCCTGCCAACGCATTCAATCTTCTGGGTATGTACAAATTGTTCCTGCAGCCGCTCTTTTTCTTCCTCCATCCGCTTGCGATCGGTGACATCAGTGTCCATGCCGCGAAACCCCAGCAGCGCGCCATCGGCGTCAAGCACGGGCATGCCGCTGCTGGACAGGCACACAACCCGTCCATCCTTGGCGACCATTTGGCTTTCAAGGTTCATGAAGGGTTCTTTCCGCGCAAGCAGGGCCAGGTTATATTCACGGGCATCCACTCCTTCCATTGGAGGGGCCAGATCGTAACAATGCTTTTTGCCAACAATTTCGTCGGGACGATACCCGAGTACGTCGGTGACTACATCGCTGATATAGGCGCAAAGACCCGAAGCATCCACCTCCCACGTAATGGTTCGACTCAGTCGCGCAAGTTGGTTGAAGCGCGCCTCACTTTCGCGCAACGCCATCTCTGCCCGCTTTTGTTCGGTCACATCGCGCACCGTTGCTTGCAGCAGTTCCTCCTCTTTGGTGGTAATACGAGTGAGCAGTACGGTGGCGCTGAATTCCTCGCCATCCCGTCGTTGATGGTTCCACTCAAAAAAGTGGGCGCCGTGTTTTAGCGCCTCGCCCATCATTTCTCCGGCTTTTTCTTTCGAGGGACGCCCGTCAGGTTGGCGCTCGGGCGAAAAATCCCAGGGGCCATAAGTAGTGAGTTCCGCTTCATCCTTTATCCGGAACATCTCCAGGGCAGATTGATTCCCCGCAACAAAACGCCATGTTGAAGTATTGATCACCATAAGCGCATCATGGGAACCCTCAAACAGTTCGTGGTATTTTTCTTCGCTCTCGCGCAGCGCTTGTTCTGCCTGTTTGCTTTTCGTGTTGTCAATAATGAACCCCTCGAAACCGACTACCGAATCCCCCTCAAAAACAGGGTGCGCAGAAAAGATATGGTGGCCGACACTGCCATCTTTGCGACGGCACTGGAGTTCGCCCGATGGGATCGGGGTCCCGGAAAGAAGGGTCGTAAAGAATTGATCCATCATTTTCACATCGGGATCGGCCTGAATCATTGAGAACCGCTTGCCTACAACTTCATCTTCCGATTCGTATCCATGCAGGGCTAACCACGCACGATTAACGTTTTGAAAGCAACCCGACCGATCACAATAGAAATAACCCGCAAATGTATTTTCTATGATGCCTTGAAATCGCTTCTCGCGTTCACGCAACGCCGCTTTGCTGCGTTCAGTAGTGCGCAGCATAATATGTACGAGGATCACTCCTGTGACCAGCTGCGTCGCGAGAAAAAACATCACCACCACATCCTGTCGAAGGATAGGAAACGCTACACTTGCATAGGTGGCCTGGAATGAGATTATTAACGCGCGCCGGAATCCCCCAAAAAATATCAGCAGCAGAGCAATTATCAAGGTTGTCCGGCGCCAGTGCGTACCGCGAAACAGGTATACCGCCAGAATCAGGGAAAAGAGGAGTAGCAGGATGCTTATGGCCAGTAAAGATATTTCAAACATGCCAACTCCCTTTCACCCGTGTAAAGGACACAAGAATCGGGCCGCCGTCCTGATCTCAGACCGCGCTGAGGTACGCCCGCTTAACGCGCTCGACCAGTTGTTCCTGGTCCCAGTCCCAAAACTCGGTGGAGAAGATTTCCACTTCGATGGGGCCGTTAAAACCTGTCTGATCAACCCAGCCGCGAATGCGCGGGATGTCTATGCAGCCCTCGCCCATCATACCGCGATCGGTCAGGATATGACGTGTGGGCGTGCGCCAGTCGCATACGTGAAAAGAAAGGATGGACTTGCCCGCGCGCTGAATCTCGGATTTCAGCATGGGGTCCCACCAGAGATGATAGACATCCACGGTAACGCCGACCCAGGGCGAGTTCAGCGCCACCACCATATTGTTCGCCTGTTCGAGGGTGTTTACCGCGCTGCGATCATCGGCATACATGGGATGCAGCGGCTCGATGGACAGCTTCACTTCAGCCGCGCGCGCGTGAGGCAACACCGCCGCGATGCCGTCCATGATCTGCTGACGCGCCTCGGCCAGTTCCATGCCGGGCACGGCGCCGCACACAAGCACCACCAGCGGCGCGCCAATGGCGGCGGCCTCGTCAATGGCGCGTCGGTTGTCGTCTCGCGCCGCTTCCCGGTCGGCAGCGCCGCGCGCGGGGAAAAAACCGCCGCGACACAGACTGACCACGCGCAATCCGGAGTCGCGCAACATGCACCCCGCCTCTTCGGCGCCATACGGCTCGATGTGATTGCGCCACACCGTGATGCCGGGCACATCCGCGCGCGCATAGCCGTCAATGGCTTCCCGAAGCGACCAGGGCTTGGTCGTCATGGTGTGAATACATAAGCGTGAACAATCCTGAATGTCTTGTGCCATGGCTATCGCTCCTGCTCGTGAGGTTGGTCAAAACGAAACGCGCGCAACGGGTTCAAGCGCTCTGGCGGCCCGTACTTGGCCCAGCGGGCCTCGATTCTTGCGCGGCGTTCCCGTTGTGCCTGACGCACCCGGGGCATCCACACGCGCAAATCGAGGTTGTTGGGAAGTATGGCATCAATGAACGGCACCAGCAACGCATCGGACAAGGCGTCGCAAAAGGAATCGTATAACTGTATATGATTTTTCAAGCGTTTCTCGTCGTCGTAAACGCAGCCAATCTCCACCGCTTCCAAGTCCACAAAATAGAACTGTGCGCCGTCGCGGGTCATGATATTTTTTCCGGACAGGTCGGCGTGCCACGCGCCGCTTTCGCCCAATTTATTGACGGCGCGCGCCAGTTCAGCCAAAAAAGCGGCAATGGCTTCGCCGTCAACACCCTCGCGAATGCGCATGCTCAAGTACGTTTCCACGTCATAAGAAAAACTAAGGTATTGGAATATCTGTGCGCCGGCTTTGACCATGCCCAGCCGGCCATACTCAACATACGCCAACGGTTCGGGTACGCGCACCCCATGTTGGCGCAAATAATGCAACGCTATCCAGGGGGCGCGGCTTCGGCTGCGCCCATGGCCGACAAGGCCGCTTGCCAGCCCGTGCCGCGTCTCTTTGATCACCCAGTGGCCCAGACGGCGTACGCGCGATTTCTCAGACGTTTTCAGCACCTCGCCTTCATAGGTCAACAAGGCCTGCAACTGTTTTTCGTCAACATCCTGACGCGCATAGGCCATGCCGCCGGGCACGGGCAATTGCCTGAACCCGTCCGGACACAAAAACGCCTGCAATTCTTCTGATTTATGTGACATCATGCCTTCACTGGTCTCCTGCCCTGAATCATATCAGAAACCAGCGCTTTGGCGCGATATGCCGCATCAGCAAATGGGGACACTTCGGCGCCAGTTCGGTAATCATAGAAGTCGTGATGTTGGTTTGCCCATGTCGCCGGACGCTGCCTGACGAACGCCAAAACAAGACTTCAAAGCGAGGTTCAGGTATAATAGGCTATCAGGCCTCCCGTCTGAATCTATAGCAAATATATTGAAAAGGGGCATAAACATGGCCCAACTCGAACATATCGAAGCCATCGAAAAGCGTCTTTGGAGCGCAGCGGGTACGTTGCGGGCGAACTCGAACTACGCCAGCAACGAATACTTCCTGCCCGTCATGGGCCTGGTGTTTCTCCGGCACGCCTATAGCCGTTATCTCGGCGTCAGAGACAGTATTGAAGCGAATCTTCCCAAACGCGGCGGCAAGACCCGCCCGCTGACAAAGGAAGATTTCTCGCGCAGGAGCGCCATCTTCCTGCGACCCGAAGCCCAGTTTGCCGACCCAAAAGCCCACGATGGCGGAGAATTTTTCGCTCCCGGCCGGTATATCGGCGTTGCGCCCGAAGAGGAAGACTTCGAGGAGACCCCGCGCGAGATTCACGTTGAACTCGAAGACCTCAACACCGAAGCGGCGCAGCGGGCCGCAACCATCAAGCGCAGCTTCGAGGAGATGGGGATATGAACGATAATCTGACGCAGAAGAGTCATTTTCTGGTTTACCAAGCGGAAGACGGGACCTTCAAGATTGATGTCCGGCTTGAAGATGAGACTGTCTGGCTGACCCAGCCGCTTATGGCGGAATTATTTCAAACCACTATTCCGAACATAAGTATTCATATACGAAACATTTACGGCGAGCGGGAACTTGCCCCCGAGGCAACTGTTAAGAAATTCTTAACAGTTCGAAAGGAAGGCAGCAGGAATGTACAGCGGAATCTGGAATACTACAATCTCGACATGATCATCTCTGTCGGCTACCGCGTGAAATCCCACGTTGCCACCCGCTTTCGCATCTGGGCCACCCAGCGGCTCACCGAATATGTCGTTAAAGGCTTCGTCATGGACGACGAACGGCTCAAGAACCCCGACCACCCCTTCGACTATTTCGAGGAGCTCCTGCGCCGTATCCAGGACATCCGCACCTCCGAGCGGCGCTTCTACCAGAAAATCACCGACATCTACGCCACCGCCATTGATTACGACCCCACCCAGGAGATCAGCCTGAACTTTTTCAAAACCGTTCAGAACAAACTGCACTGGGCCATCACCGGCCAGACCGCCGCCGAGATCGTCCACCACCGCGCCGACCACACCCAGCCCAACATGGGCCTGACCAACTGGCGCGGCGATAAAATACGCAAACGCGACGTAGCCATCGCCAAGAACTATCTCAACGAAGCAGAACTCGCCGCGCTCAACAACCTCGTCGAACAATACCTCATCTACGCCGAAGGCCAGGCCATGCGCCGCATCGCCATGACCATGCAGGACTGGGTCAAGCGGCTCGACGCTTTTCTCCAGTTCAACGAACGGGATATCCTTGAACATGCGGGCAAGGTCTCCCACGAGATGGCGAAGGAAGTGGCCGAGGCCGAATACGACAAGTTTCACCGCGAACACATCCGCCAACAAGACCGGGAACCGTCAGACTTTGACCGCAGCCTGGAGAACAGGGCCGACGAACTGAAGAAGGTCGCCGGGCCGAAGAGACCATGAGTTTGCCTTCCAGCGTTCTCAAAGGGTTTGGGAGTAAATCAGAACGCCACTCACGGGGGGGGGCGAAGCCGTGAGAAAGCCATTTTGCCAGTGCCGTCGCCGTACTACGCTAACTGTATGTAGCGAGCGATATCTTCGACTTCACCCTGCAATTCATTGATGCAACAATCTTCTGCAATGCTCTCAACTGGAGGCGCCTCCTGGAAATGGAACGGTTCGCTTCTCTCCCCGTAATAATTGACGGTTATGCGACGTCATGCCTCCGATGCGTTCCGGCCTTGAATCATATCGGAAACCAGCGCTTTGACGCGATACGCCGCGTCGAGCCAACGGGGCGGCGCCTTGCCGCCATACCCGTGGAGGAGATGGCGCCAGTGTTCAGCAGGATGTCCCCGTTTTTCCAGGGATCGCCGCAGCCGCAACAGGTTGCGCGCGCGCGCTACAGGCCGCACAGAATCGCCTGTTCGTGCGCCGTCAAAATCCAGCAGGAACAGACCGTCCTCAGAAACGAAAATATTCTTAACCTGTAAATCAGCGTGATATATGCCCTTGTCGTGCATAAGCCGTATGAGCGCGCCGCAATCACGGAGCAGCGCCTGTGTTCGTCCTGCATCATCTTCGTTGGCGCGAAGCCAGGCGTCCAGGTCGCAACCGGGCATTAGTTCCGTGGCAAGCGCGCCGTAATAAAACAGTCCGCGTCGCTGCCAGCGCACCCCCAGCAACGCCGGCGCGGGAACGCCTCGCGCAAGTATCTGCCGATGTATGCGAAACTCTTCGCGCGGTCGGTTGCGCAACAGGAAGCCCGCATCCAATACATGCCCCAACAATCCCCCGCGACGACAAACGCGCAGCATGCCATATCGCCCGTTTTTCCAAGGAAACCGCGTCATATTGCCGCGTCCGACAGCCGCGACCGGCTGACACCCATCCTCGTGGAACAGCGCCGCCGCGACAACGTCCGCTTCGTCTCGACGGACACGGGCATACATATTGCCGCGTCGCAGTTCGATAAAGTCGTCTTCCGTTGCGCTCATGCACTCTCCCGCGCTATCGCGCCCAGCTGCGCGATCACATCGCAAATGACATCCACCCACTCGAGCGGCAACACGCCATACAAAGGCAAGCACAGCATCTCTTCCGCCGCCTTCTCGGCAACAGGCAACCGTCCCGGCGCAACGCGACACCAGGACTGGGTGGAACACAAGGGGTGGAAATACCTGCGCGCATGGATATTAAAGCGCTTCAACTGGGTGTATAGCGCATCACTGGTCATGCCATAACTTTCGCGGTCAACGCGCACAGGGTAGTAGGCATAATTGCGTTTTACATGCGCGAGATCAAGGGCAAGCGGCGCTATTCCCAGAATCTCTTTAAGATGGTCGTTGTAGCGCATGGCAACACCGCGTCGGCCTTTTATTTCCCGCGCTACTGTTTCGAGTTGCGTCAGTCCGAGCGCTGCATGCAATTCGCTCATTTTCGCGTTGAGCCCCGGCGCGACCACCCGTCCCTCGTCGTCAATGCCAAAGTTTTTTAATGTCCCCAGTTTCTCGTACAGTTCCTTGTCGCGTGAAGCCAGCGCGCCGCCCTCGCCTGTGGTGAACAATTTGGTGGCGTGAAAACTCACTATGGACATGGCGCCGTATTGGAGAATGGA
>SLFT01000532.1 GCA_007124105.1 Candidatus Hydrogenedentota bacterium
GTGCTGGCGTAGACCGGTGGGTTTCGCTTCGCTTCACCCACCCGTAATCTACAGAATCCAATAGTTTGATTTAAGGCGGCATCATGCTAACAGTTACGTTAATTTTTTAGTGTTTGTCGTCCGAGGCAATGCCCGCCTGTGAAAGCATGGCTGCGTCCACCGGTCCGGCGCGCAGTATCTGACCGGTGTCGGGATTCAGTATTGTTGACGGCGGCATCGCATCGCACCGGCCTGCATCCACGACTACGGAGACGCCTGGCAAGGCGGCGGCGGCGGCGTTGCGCGCGGGCGGTTGCCCTGAAAAATTGGCTGATGTCGAGGTTATCGGGCCGCCCCATAACGAACAGAGTTGCCGCGCGGTCGCGTTCTCGGGACATCGCACACAGATATGGCCGTCAGGCCCCGTTAAACGGTCCGGCAACGTCGCTGCTACCGGCAACAACAGTGAAAGCGGTCCCGGCCAGAATTTTTCCATGCATTGAAGCGCCGGTACGCTCAAGCGCGCGACATACCGTTCAATTTGCGCGGGCATGTCAACGATCAGCAGTACCGGTTTATCCGCTTCGCGCGCTTTCACGGCGAACAAGGCGTCCAGCGCAGTTTCCGAGAAAGGATTTACGCCCAGTCCGTACACCGTTTCAGTGGGATAGGCGATTACCTGATCAGCGCGAATCGCCGCAACGGCAGCGTCTAACCCGGCTTGGTCCGGCAGTACGCGCATCATTGTCGCGCTTCCAGCCAGGAGCGCATTTTGGCAAAGGCGCGTCCCCGATGGCTGATCTCATGTTTTTCGGCGACACTCATCTCAGCGAAGGTCATGTCAAAGCCATCCGGCACAAACAAGGGATCATAGCCGAATCCGTTCTCGCCAAAAGGGGATACGGCAATATGGCCGAGGACTTCCCCCTCTTCAATGTGCGGCTCCTCGCCGGGGACATAAAATGCGGCGCAACAAACGAAGCGCGCGCTCCGCTCATGCCAGGGCGTATCCTCGAGCGCTTCAAGTAATTTTTTATTATTTGCGCTGTCGTCCGCGTCTTCTCCCGCATATCGCGCTGAAAACACGCCGGGCGCGCCGTCCAGGGCATCCACCATCAGGCCGGAATCATCCGCGATACAGGCGATTTGCAGCGCGTCGCCATAATAGCGCGCTTTCAATATCGCATTCTCGGCAAAGGTTGTTCCCGTTTCATCTGGGGACTCGATGGCGGGGAAATCGCCTAAGGACACGACGGTCCACGGGCGCCCTTCAAGCAGGGTCGCCAACTCACGCGCCTTGTTGCGATTCGCCGAACCAATCAACAACGGTTCACTCATGTTGTAACGCTTTCTCCTGAATAAACATTATCTCTCGTATGCCCTTTTCACCCAGCGCAAGCATGCGATCGAGCATGTCGCGCGAAAAGGGCGCGCCTTCCGCGGCGCCTTGAAGTTCGATAAGTCGGCCTGCGCCGTCCATCACAACATTCAGGTCCACTTCCGCTTGGGCATCTTCAGCGTAGTTCAAATCAAGCATGGGCGCTCCCTTGACCACGCCAACGCTTACCGCGGCGCAGGCGCCGGCGATGGGCGATTGTTCCAGGTAGCCCGACTGAACACTGAGAGTAAAAGCGTCATGAAGCGCTATCCAGCCGCCTGTGATGGCGGCGCTGCGTGTGCCGCCGTCCGCCTGGATAACGTCGCAATCCACCACCACCATACATTCTCCCATGGCGTCCAGATTCGTGATTGCCCGTAACGCGCGCCCCACCATGCGGCTAATCTCCTGCGCCCTGCCGCGGCGCGCGTTGTCGCGCGGCGCGCGTGTCTGCGTAGCGCTGGGAAGCATGGCGTATTCGGCGGTAATCCATCCTTTCCCCTGACCGCGCAGCCACTGCGGCGGCTTCTCTTCGAACGAGGCGGTACACAAGACTTTTGTCTCACCGAAACACACCAGCACCGACCCCGGCGCATACCGGGTAAAATGTCGCTTGATGGTTACCGGTCGCACCGCATCGGCGGATCGTCTATCAATTCGCGTCGCCATGGAAGGAGCCCTTTCTTTCGTTTGCCGTATCACTCATCGAGATCGAGCGTGGGGGCGCTGTCGTTGTTCTCATAGGCATCGCCGTCCGCGCTCTGTTCGCGACCGGCCCGGTTTACCCTGGTTATGGTATTGGTTTCCGCGGCCACCTGGGTCTCGCGGATATCGCGGTGATACTTCTGCAACAGCGTCTGCCAGTCTTCGCCTTCCGAAAGTATTTCGACGGCGCGCGACAAGGGCAGGTCTTCGACGGTCTCTTCGGTAATCTCATACTGGGGCGTCACGCTGCCATGATTCTGGCTATACTGATTTTCCGGGGTACGTTCAAAAGAAAGGTACATTTGCCGCGCCAGTGCAAGCTCCTGCTCGCGGCTCATGGGCACTTCCACGTCAGGCAGAATGCCTTGATGGTCAATGGTTATATCCGCAGGGGTGTAATAGAGCGCGGTAGTCAACCGCAACGCAGTACGGCGTGGGGTTGACAGCGGAATCACTGTCTGTACGCTGCCCTTGCCAAAAGTTTTTTCACCGACAACAACGGCGTACTGATGATATTGCAGCGCTCCAGTCACAATCTCGGCGGAACTGGCGGTTTCCGCATTGGTAAGCACTATCATCGGAAACCCTTCGGGAAGAATCGGGTCCTGCGTTGTTTTCAGACGCATATCATCCTTGGCGGGCGCGCCTTCCTCGCTGTCGCGACCGCGGGTATAGGTAACCAGCAAGCCGCGCGGCAGAAAGAGATCGCACACCTCTTTTGAGGCGCTTAACAAGCCGCCGGCGTTCCAGCGTAGATCAAGGACAAGCGCTTCCATGCCCTCTTCCAGTAATTCATTGATGTCCCGCTCCACATCCTGCGCCGTGGTATCGCTGAAAGAACTTAGTCGTATGTAGCCCACATTATTGGGCAACATCTGCTTTTCCTTCACGCTTTCCAGGGGTATGCGTGCGCGTTTTACCTCGACCTCGAAGGTCTCCGCCTCGGCATCTTCGGGCGCGTCTTCACCAGGTTTACGAATAATGGAGAGGGCAACCGTGGTGCCGCGTCTACCGCGAATCAATTGCGCGGCGTCCGGTGTATCCATGCCTTCAGTAGATACGCCGTCAATAGCGGCAATAACATCGAAAGGTTTAAGGCCCGCTTCCGCCGCGGGCGAACCCACTATTGGCATAAATACAATGATCTTTCCCTCGTCATCCTGCTTGATGGATACGCCTATGCCGTCAAACTCACCCTTGGTCTCCTCGCGCAACGCCTCGAATTCCGCCTCGGATACAAACGCGCTGTTCCTGTCCAATGCGCTCATAATGCCTGACAAAGCGCCTTCGACTATTTCGTCCATCTCGACGGGGCGCACATATTCGCGCAATACAATGTCCAACACGGCGCCAATGGGTTCGAGTTCGCGATATACATCCACATCGCGCTCCAAGGCTGCCAGGCGCTCGACAAATCCGTTGCTGAGCAACAAGATTAGACATGTGAGGAAGCCAAGCGTTACAAAAAAATCGGACTTGTTGTTTCGGTTCGCCATTATCCATATTCTCCGGTTAAAACGGCGCGTCTTGCGCCTGGTTCTCAGCATCTGCAGCCTTAAGCGGCATGGGTAACCATCTTCTGTCTACGCTGGGAGCCAACGAAACAGAAACCTCCGCTGCCAGAAAGCAGCGGCATCTGTACGCCATCAGTCTAGCAAATTGTCTTCGCTGATATCCATGCGTCATGGGAATGGTATAAGTTTCGAGACGTTAGCATACGGGCCACACAAACAAAGACCGGCGGCGCGCGTTCTTGTCTATCCTACCTTAAATAGGCGTTACCGCGCAGTTTGGCAGCAAGCTGTCAAGTTGTCGTAATTGTTCGCTGGTGATGCCTGTACGCTCAAGGTGCAATCGCTGCAACATTCGTACTTGTCCGAACAGGGAAAACACACCAGGCGTGATATTGGGAGCGTCGTAAATCTCAAGCCGTTTGAGATTTACCAACTCCTTCAACACCTCCAGTCCATCGTTGGGCATGCGCGTCCCCTCAATCTTGAGATATTCAAGGCCACGAACAGAGAGCAGTTTATTCATTCCGACGGCGGTTATCGCGGTCTGATTGAGTTCCAATGCCACCAGGGTTATTAGCCGCGCAACGCCATCCATACTTTCATCGGTGATATCCGATCCTGAAAGCACAAGCGAGTAGAGCTCGGTCTGATTACGTTCGTTTTGCATTGCCTCCAGGAAACTCAAATCCGTAATGCCTCTGCTTATTTCCAGCTGCACGTCCGTTCGGGCGGGAATGGATAAGGCGCCACGGGCCGCATCAAGATACTGCCAGGCCAATCCCGGTTCGTTCCATCTGCGAATAGCCACACGGCCAACCGATTCGGAAGGAAAAGACAAGACACGCTCATCCGGCGGCAAATCAGGGGGTCTGATGAAGTCGTCTTCGCTGCGCGACGTAACCAGCACCGATCTTCTGAACCCGTCCGACACCATTTGAATCTCCTCGTCGGACATTACCATGTCAAAAAAGACGAGATTGATGCCGTCAAGCGCCCACAGATGCTGCAGATTTTCCTCGTCCAGTTCCATTTCCGGCAGCCTGAGCGATGTTATCGAGCGGGCAGGTAAATGGGCCAGCGGCGACAAATCATCCGCGCGTTCTGAACGCACCACCAGATGCAGGTTGGTGTTTGAAGGATATTCCACAATTCCGCGCGCCTCGGAAAATGCGGGCCAATGACCGTCCAGGCTTTGCATTTCGGGATCATACAGTGTTCCAAAAGAATGCTCCTCCGGAAATTCGAGGAACTGCATTTCCACGTCTGGAACTGCGCCTGGACGCGCCGTTGCTCGCACTGTACTTTGCGCGTCTTGCCTGGCGCTGCTTTGCGCGATAAAGGCAACAATACCGCCAACAGCAACCAGAAAAAGAAGTCCCGCCGCAATAAACACTTTCATACTACTGCGCGCACGCGGCACCGCTACTGATACGGATAAATCGGGAAACACAAATGCTACATCGCGGGGTTTGGGGTAGTCTTCAACAGACTCCGCTCCTACTTCATCGCCTTCGTAGGGGGTCAGTACAATTGGTTTCGGCGGAGATTCTCCGCCGCGGACGCCTGTTCCCGCCGCGCCTTTTTTTCCTTTAAGACCCGGCCCCCCCGCTTTCATTGAAGAAGCCGCGCTATCGGTATTGCCGTCCACCTCTTTGAAAGGGTCATCGCCGAAGAGCGCCAACACAGAATTGGCCTCCTGCTCTTCAGCGGTGGACGTCATGTTCTTGTTCTTTTTGGCGGCGGGCTCGTCGCCTGGCGCAACCTGAGCGCGGCCTTTGTCCAAAGTGGGCGAGGGCGACGCGTCTTCCTGTTCGTCAAGGAACGGATTCTCTTCGTCTGCCTTACTGGGCGCGTCACTGTCCAGCACCTCTTTGAAGGGGTCATCGCCGAAAAGCGCCAACACAGAATTGGCGTCCTGTTCTTCAGCGGCGGACGTTTTCTTTTTGGCGGCGGCATCATTCTCTGGCGTATCTTGAGCACGGGCGTCGTCTGAGTCAGAGGCATGGGCCGGGTCTTCCTGTTCGTCAAGGAACGGATTCTCTTCGTCTGCCTGACCGGGCGCGTCGCTATCCTGCACCTGTTCGAAGGGGTCGTCGCCCAAAAACGCTAAATCCGGACTAGCGTCCTGCTCTTCAGCGGATGACCCGGCATCGTCCTGTTGGGCGGCGGCATCATTCTCTGGCGTATCTTGAGCACGGGCGTCGTCTGAGTCAGAGGCATGGGCCGAGTCTTCCTGTTCGTCAAGAAACGGATTCTCTTCGTCTGCCTGATCAGGTGCGTCACTATCCTGCATCTGTTCGAAGGGGTCGTCGCCCAAAAACGCTAAATCCGGACTAGCGTCCTGCTCTTCAGTGGATGCAACGCCCTCGTCAGGCGTGGACAAAGCATCACTATCCGGCGCTTCCTTGGATAGGGTTTTCTCTGGTGCCGCATCATTTTTTTGTGTTGACGAAGCGGGTTGCTGAAGTGTTAATTCTTGTTCAGACGCATCTGCGCCTGTTACGTCGTCTGTTGCGTCCGCATGCGGTGGTATTTTCGGGGGTGGTAATTCAGGCGGCGGCTCGGGTTCCGACTCCTCCTCTGCGGGCTTTAACTTGATAGGTCTGGCGCCCTCTCCCGCGGGATTCAACTTTACAGGCTTGGGCGCTTGCTTGCTCTGTTGTTGCGCCGCCTGCCGTTGCATCTTTTTCTTCATTTGCTCTTGCGCCAGTTTTGCGGCCTGTTGCGGCGATTGTCGTTTTGACTGTTGCTGCGCAGCCTTGAGCGCATCTTGCGGCGTCATTCGTTTTGACTGTTGTTGCGCGGCCTTAGCTACCTCCTGTTGTGTCTGTTTTTTCAACTGTTGCTGCGCAAGTTTTAGCGCGTCCTGAGGCGTGTGTCGTTTTGACTGTTGCTGCGCAAGTTTTAGCGCGTCCTGCTGTGTCTGACGTTTTGACTGTTGCTGCGCAAGTTTGAGCGCGTCCTGAGGTGTGTGACGTTTTGACTGTTGTTGCGCAAGTTTTAGCGCCTCTTGTTGCGCTTGCCGTTTAGATTCCTGTTGCGCTGCCTTGAGCGCAAACATACCGCTTCTTGATGGTTCTTTTGGGGAAGCAATGTCGGCGGCCTGATCAGGAGTTTGTCTCTGTGATGAATCCTTTACGGCTTTTTGGGCCGCCTGTTTGCGGATGGATTCCTGCTGGTCGCGTTGTGATTTCTCAAGTTCCCGAAGTTGTTCCTGTATCTTTTTGAGTTGCCGCGCTTGCGGCGAGTCTTCCAGGCCCGTTTCGCGTTTTACCGCGTCGCTGATCTGAGAAACTTCCGCCTGCAAAGCGCCTTGTGACGATTGTTGTTCGAGATTCTTGTGGCGCAAGGCTGCGAGTTCTTTCTCGAGCGCAGAAATAATCTCACGGCTTTCTGATTGCTCTTCGGCGGCTTTGGCGGCCGCTTCTTCGCGCTCATTCAACACTTCTTTCAGTGATTCCAGTTCCTTGCGCGATTCTTCGAGTTCTTTGTTCTTTTCCGCCTCATTCTGGCGCAGCTTCTCCATTTCGAGCGCGAGGGCGCTTTCTGCGTCTTGGGTTTGCGCAGTTTCAGACCGCAGATGCTCGAGTTCTTCTTGCAGCGTTTCAAGTTCACGCTGCTTTTCCGCATTGACTTCTTCCGCGTTGACGGCGTCTTGCTCGCGTTGCGATAATTGCTCGCGCAATTTTTCCATTTCCGCTTGCGCGTCTTCCAGCGCCTGTGATTTGGCGGCTTCGTTTTCCCTGAGTTGGGTTACTTCGCGCTCGAGTTCCGCCTCGGAGGAGGATGCGCTCTGCGCTTTTTGCTGCAACGCTTCCAGCTCTTCCTGCATATTGCGCACCATTTCGTCGTGCTCGGTGCTGGCCGCTTCGGCGGCGGCGACGGCTTCTTTCTGTTGGGCGAGTTGGTCGCGCAGTTCATCCATTTCGCTGCGGGCGGTTGTGAGTACTTCGGACTTTTCCGACTCGCTACGGCGCAGATGTTCGAGTTCGCTTACCAGGCTTTTCTCGGACTGCGCGAAATGCTCCGCGCGCGTACGCAACTGCTCCAATTCCTCCTTGAGTTTCTGTTTGGCCTCTGCGCTGAGTTTTTCCTCCTGCATCTGCTGGTTCAACACCGCTTCGCGTTCGCTCTGCTCCTGGCGCAGCCGTTCCATTTCCGCCCGTGTTTTTTCCAGGGCGCTCGATTTTTCCGCCTCGTTGGCGCGCAATTGTTCCACTTCTTGCGCCAGTGCGCGTTCGGATTCTGCGGCAGCCTTGGCGCGGTGATCAATCTCATCGAGCTGGCCGCGCATCGAAACAATTTCCTGCTCGCTTTCTTTTGCGCGCGCTTCCGCCGCCGCCACGGCTTGTTCTCGGTCGGCCAATTGCGCCTGCAAGGCCGTCAATTGTTCGCGGGCTGCATCCAAGGCTTCGCTCTTGCTGCGCTCGTTCTCGCGCAACAATTCCAGTTCGGATTTCAGCGTTTCACGGGCGGTCTCCGCCTTATTGGCTTCCTCATGAATACGCTCCATTTCGGAACGCATCGTTTCCAGGGCCGCTTCTTGCTCGCGGTTTTGCGACTGGGCTTCTTCAATGGCTTTTTCACGGTCCTGCAAGGACGCCTGCAGTTGTTCGAGCGCTTTGCGGGCCTGGTCGAGTTCTTCTGATTTCGCGTCGCCTTGCTTGCGAAGACGGTCGAGTTCCTGATTAAGTAATTCCTCGGATTCTGCGGCGTTTTCCGAGCGTTCCTGAAGCGATTGCACTTCGTTTTCGAGTTTGGCGACCAGATGCTCGCGTTCCGCCAATTCCTGTTCGGCATCCGCAACTTCCGCCTCGCGTTCGAGCAGGGTATGCTTGAGCGTATCAAGTTCGGAATGGGCCTGCTCGAGCGCCTCAGATTTCTCCCGTTCCTTCTCGCGCAGATTGTCGAGTTCTTGCAGCAGTTCGTTTTGCTCTTTGGCGGCTTCCTCTTTTTGTGACAGAAACGCCTCTAATTTTGCCTGCAGTTCAGACACTGTATTTTGAAGCGTCTCTTTGTCCAGCGCTTCGGCCTGGCGTTTGTCAAGGGTGGCCTTCAGCGCGCCGGCCTTGCTGGTTTGCTCCGTCACCAGTTCGGACAATTGCATGGCTTGCTCAACATCAAGCATGTCATCTAAAGCATTGTTTGCGGCGCGAATCTGATCAAGGCGTTGCACCAGGCGATCGCTGTCATGCACTGCTTCACTTGTGCGGCCCAAGGCGGCAAGATTCTCTACGCGCAGCTGTAACAGCAGGGGACTGTTCGGTACAAAATGCTTTATCTCGTCAAGGGTCGCCAGCGCCTCGGGGTGACGCTCCTGTTTGCTCAGCTGGCGCGCGTTATCGAGTTTTTCTTCTATTACGTTGGGATGCATACGTGCCTCCTGCCTGGGAAATCAACCGCTTCACTATCGCTGTTTCTATCCGAACTGTGTGTCTGCCAATACCTGTATTCCAAGTGGAAAAACAGACAGATTATATAATGCCGGTTATTATACACGGAAAGCGCCTTGTTTTTCACAAGCGGGCAATTCTTGAAGACGCCCTCGTTTTTCACTTATAGTTGGATAAGAAAAATGTTGCGTACATACATTCATTTTGTATACAGTATGTCTTTATTTGTCTCTGAATCCAGATTCAACGGAAACTCAACATTCAGGGCAGCACCACGCTTGAGGCGGCGAAAAGAGTAAACGACGGCAAGGCTGCGTCCTGATGTTTTGGCGGCGCAATGCGTTGGCCGTTATATCCGTGGGAGAACTGTATTGCCGGTTGAACAGCACGATATCATTAAGTGTCCTGCTTGTGGGCAGCGGATGCGTGTACCTTCCAACGCGCGGGGAAGAGTATTCAAGTGCGTGAAGTGCGGCGCTTTGGTGAAGCCTGGCAGCGATTCGCCCGATCCGAGACAGACGATCATCGAGCATCCCGAGATGCAGCAGGAGCAGGAGCCCGAAAAGAAGTCCATAACGGACCTCTTTGTTGACATGGGGCTTGTCTCACGCGAGCAAATGGACCAGGCGCTGGAGCAACAAACAGAAAACGAGAAGATATTCGAGACTCTGTTGCGCCTGGAAATGATCACGAAGGACGACTTGCACGCGCGACTGTCGCGTGAACCCGGCGCCGCCGCCATCAACCTTGACCACTTCAATATTGATCGCGAACTCACCGAGCTGCTTCCGCTTGAAGCGGTGCGTAAGTATTGGGTGCTTCCCATCAGTTCACTCGGCAAATCGCTTACCGTGGCCATGGTCTGCCCGGTGGACATGGAAGCGCTGGCTGCTGTTGAAGATATAACGCAGAAGCGCATCAGGCCGATGTTGTGCAAGATAGACGATTTTCACAGCGCCGTCCGTAAGCACTACCGTGTTCCAGATAAGCAGGAGCCCCAGAAACAGGCCGCGGCTAATGTCTCGCGGGCGGATGTTCCCACTGTTTCGACCATGGATGACCCGGATGATGAACACGTCCGCCAGGCCCTGGTTGCGCTTGAAAGCCTACCTATTCCCGCGCGTGTGTTGAACCAGGTGGATGCCGTTGTCGGCGCGGAAAGTGAGGGGTTGCGACAGGTTGTGTCGGTGGTCGGCAATTCTCCGCCCCTCACCGGCGATATTCTGTGCATGGCCAATTGTTCCGCTTATGGCCTGCCAAAGTGTGTGGACAGCGTCCCGATGGCCATTACGCTGATTGGCGATCAGGCGGTTGCGTTATTGGCCGCCAACGCGCCAAAATTACCTATTGCCGAAGAAAAGCGCTGGAAATCGCTGACCCTTTTTTCGCGCCATTGCGCCGAGATAGCGGCTATCCTGGCGATTGATTGCGGACGCGTAACGCCAAATGTTGCCTACTGCGCGGGATTGCTCCACGCGGTGGGCAGCTACGCGCTGGGTGCCGTAGACCCGGAGGAATACGCGAAAATAGATACTGATATTTTCGGGAGTGAGCGTATTCATGCCGAGAAGCAGGTCTTCGGTATCGCCTACCCTGAAGCGGGCGCGTTGTTGTGCGAACAATGGCGCTTGCCTGAAGGGCTGCAGGCTGCCGTGCGCTACTCACCAACGCCTGAGGAGGCGGGAGATTATCGGGACATCGCCGCCATTGTGCATATTGCCATACAGGCCGCGGGCGTCAACGGAGAAGTGAATCAGGAGGGGCTCTCCAAGTGCGCCGATATTCTGAAGTCGCTGAACATAGAACTGTCAGAAATAGTTGACTCTCTCGGAAAATCGGCCGTGGGCGCTGTCAGCAACAGTCAATAGGGGCCTTTGATAATCAAAGGGAGACAGGACGACTCTCTGCGCGAAGACTTCTTGTGCGATGCGCGCGACAGCCATGTGGGGGGTAATGCGTTGTGTGCATTTCCCGTTTTATCGCCCGAGAGAATACGCGTTTTCCTTGCATAATGCCCTCGTCATACCATACCATTAATTTATCGCATACGCGTTGCTCAGCAGGCGAGACGCCTTTTCGCTTGCCGGCGGCGCTGTGCAAACCTTCGATAATCTTACGCCTTATTTTGCAAACCACAGGAGAAGCGCATCATGTTTTACTCAGGCATTTCAGACGAAGCGGGACAAGACATTGCAACACAGATAAGGGCGCATCAGGAACTGGGCTGGCGTCACCTGGAACTGCGCGTGATTGATGGCGTGAACCTTACACAGGTTGACGACGCGATATTTGACGCCGTATACGGAGCGGTAACCGACGCGGGCCTGAACGTGTCCTGTTTCGCCAGCGCTATTGCGAACTGGGCGCGCCCCATCACCTGTGATCCTGCTGTTGACGTCAATGATCTAAAGCAGGCTGTCCCACGCATGAAACGTTTTGGCACAACCTTTATTCGTGTAATGAGCTATCCCAATGACCCCGACAACCCGGTGGATGAACAAACCTGGCGCAACGAGTCTATCAAGAGAATGAAGCAACTTGCGCGCATTGCCGAAGACAGCGGCATTGTCCTGGTCCATGAAAATTGCAGCGGCTGGGGCGGCCTGTCTGCCGAAAACAGCAACATACTGCTGCGGGAAGTGGATAGCCCGGCGCTGAAGGTGGTTTTCGATACGGGCAATCCGGTGACGTACGGACAAAACGCCTGGGAGTACTACCAGGCCGTGTTTTCGGATATTGTTTATGTGCATATCAAGGATGCGCACAAGGTGAACGGCGAAGACCAGTATTGTATGTGCGGCGACGGCGACGGCTATGTCAAGGAAATTATTGCTGATTTGCTCAAACGCGGTTATGACGGCGGCTTCTCGATAGAACCGCATTTGGCGGCTGTGATTCATTCCGGCCAGCAAGCGGAGAGCGCCGAACGGTTGTACCAATCGTATACGGATTATGGACGGCGTCTGATGGAGATCGTTGAGGCCGTCACGCCTGCGTAATAATCAACACAGCGCCAGGGCGCGTATATCCCCGGCGTACAAAGGCCAGCAGATGAAACGAATCGGAGTGCTTACCAGCGGCGGCGACGCGCCGGGCATGAATGCCGCCGTCCGGGCCGTTGTGCGGACAGCGGTAGCCAACGAGATCGAGGTTTTCGGCGTCCACAAAGGGTACCGGGGACTTATAGACGGGGGCATAGAACGTATGGACGCCCGCAGCGTGAGCGGTATTATTCACCATGGCGGCACCATCCTCCGCACTGCCCGCTGTCCCGCTTTTATGGAACCGCCGGGACGGGCCCTTGCGGCAGAACAACTGTCCAGGCGCGGCATCGAAGGGCTTGTGGTCATCGGCGGCGACGGCTCATACCGCGGCGCTCATGCCTTGGCCCAGGAGCACAATATCGCGTGCGTCGGGCTGCCCGGCACTATTGACAACGACATTGGCGGCACGGAATATACGATTGGTTTTGATACCGCTCTGAATACAGCCGTGCAAGCCATTGATCGGCTCCGCGACACAGCGGCGTCACACGGACGCATCTTCTTTGTGGAACTGATGGGACGCCACAGCGGCTATATCGCCATGTACAGTGGTTTGGCAGGGGGCGCGGAGGAGATGCTGGTTCCTGAGCGGCCCACGGACATCAACGCCCTGATTGCCGAATTGCGCAGTGAACGGGAACGCGGAAAAACATCAATGATTGTTGTCGTCGCAGAAGGCGACGATGCCGGCAGCGCTTATACAATCGCACAAAAAGTGGCGGCCGCCTCGGAATTCAAAGACACCCGCGTAGCGGTCATTGGCCATTTGCAGCGTGGCGGCGTACCCTCGGCTTTTGATCGCGTATTGGCGGCGCGCATGGGTGTTGCAGGCGTTGAGGCGCTCTTGCGCGGTACGTCGGACGTTATGGTCGCTTTTGAAAACAACGGCATCCAAACGCGACCCATTGCTGACGCATGGGAAACGCAAAACAATTTTGATCCGGACTTGTTCCGTGTGGCGCGGCTTCTTCGTGTATAAAGCGGGCTGCGGCGGCGTTGCCGGGATTGAGGATAGGCGTAGACAGTGCGATTGATAGACCGCTATATAACAGGTAAGATTTGGCCGCCGGCGTTGCTGGCTGTACTTGTAATCAGCTTCGTGCTAGTCGGCGGAGCAGTACGCAGTGAAATGCGCGATCTGCTCGAACGCATCCCACTCACCCAGA
>SLFT01000209.1 GCA_007124105.1 Candidatus Hydrogenedentota bacterium
CTTATTGTATATATCTTACCTGTAAGTAAGCAATGCGCATGACGGCAAAACGCTACAACGAAATAGAGAGAAGGAACCACTGGAAATGACAGAACAGACGCAACGTTTTTCCGCGTATTACGGACGGCTGTTGCGGCAGACAGACACAATGTCGCTGGAAGAGACCGCGGAATTGCCGGAAACGGAATTGCAGCGGATGTGGCAAAGAGGCGTGTTTCCTGACACACTCAAGTCACTGGAAGGGCACACCTTGCGCATCCTGTCGCCCGGCTGGCTGAACGTTGTCGGTGGTCCGGACTTTTCCAACGCACAGATAGCGTTTAATGGCGAAACCGTCACGGGCGATGTCGAGATTCATCGCAAGATGCGCGATTGGTACGCCCATCGGCACGACAGGGACCCCGCTTACAACAATGTAACCCTTCACGTGGTGAGTGCGCCCCCTGACGACCACGCGCCCAGGGCGGTCACGGAGAGCGGACGCGCTGTGGCGACATTGGTGTGGCCCGACGAACACAGCGTTTACGGGGCAACCGCCGCGGGCGGCATTTCGGAACGCTGCGGCGAGTGCGCCTCGGGGATCGTACGGGACAATCCGGCCCTGTTTAAACGCTTTCTGGCGCTTGCGGGCGAATGGCGCATGCTTGAGAAACATCGGCGGCTGCGCGACCGTATGCACGATGTCGGCGCTGATCAGGCCATCTATGAAGCGTTTATGGCCGCCTGCGGCTACAGCAGTTACAAGGAGCAGTTCTTATGCGTTGCGCAGGCATTGCCCTATGAGCGGGTCAGACAGCTCGCCCAGCAAACGCCTGAACTGCTTGAGGCGGCGCTGCTGCACATTGCCGGACTGTTGCCTGTTGAATGGCCATACGAAACCGAGCCACCCCTTTATTATGAACAATCCATCCGGCGCTTACGCGAGCATCTGCCCGGCCTGGGCGCTCTGGACCTGGGATGGCGCAGGGTAAACAGTCGTCCGACAAACAGTCCCGAACGACGTATTGCAGGGGCTGCGCGCTTTCTCATGCGTACCGCCGACTACGGTTTACGCGTGAAATTGGAGATGATCTGGCGCACACCCATGAAACCGCTGGGGCGGCGCCGCGCTATCGAGGAACTATTCGGCAACGCCTCGGGGTTCTGGGCAAACCACTGCACTTGGCATGGCGCGCCCATGACGCGTATGTCTGCGCCGGTGGGCGCGGGACGGATTCGCACCATTATCGGCAATGCTCTTGTTCCGGCCGCACTGGCCTGGGCGCGCGAACAGAACTCGGCCTTGCTGGAAAGCAACCTGCACGAGTTCTTCGCCGCCTTGCCGGGAGAACCTGAAAACCGTGTACATCGCACCATGCAACAATGGCTGTTTTCAAATAAGAAAATATTTCGCGCGGGGTTTCGCGAACAACAAGGCCTTATGCAGATGCATCAGGACTGGTGCGCGCGTAATCCATCCTGCCGCGACTGCACCTTGCTGGAATTCCTTGGCGCCTTGGATAATAATGACCCGTAATTGATTGGAGCATCACTATCGAAGGAGAAATAATCTGGCGTTTACCGGCAGATAGTTACTCAAAGGCACTATTGAAGAAGGTCAGCCTGTGGATTACTCATGTGGTTGCAACAGGGGCGGGACAAGGGCTATCCTACCGCAACAGGGCTATTGGTGTGATACTGGGAAATTGTGGGAAAAGGAGACCCATCATGAGCGAAGTAGAAGTAGCCGGTCTGATACCAGCGCGGTACGGTTCAAGCAGGTTGCCCGGAAAGCCGCTGGCGTTGATTGGCGGCAAACCAATGATTCAGCATGTATACGATCAGTGTGTTGCGGCGCCGTCTCTTACGTCCGTGTGGGTTTGTACCGATGACGCGCGGGTATTTGATGCGGTCACTGATTTTGGCGGCAAGGCCGTGATGACCCGCGCCGACCATATCAGCGGTACTGATCGTGTCGCCGAGGCGGCGCAACAGCTTGACGCGGACATCATTGTGAACATCCAGGGTGACCAGCCGTTTGTTCATCCCGACATGCTCGACGAGGTTGTGGCGCCGTTGCTGGAACCTGACGCGGCGGATGTGTCCACCTTGATGGTACGCATCGCTCATGAAGCGGACCTGCATGATCCCGCCGTGGTGAAAGTAGTAACCGATCATGCGGGGAACGCGCTCTATTTTTCCCGTTCCCTCATCCCCTATCCCCGTGAGAATGTGCCCCATGATGTGTACGAACACGCGGGCACATACGCTTACCGTCGGGATACGTTGTTGCGGTTAACGCAATTGGAACCGACGACGCTGGAGAAAGTCGAATCCCTCGAACAGCTGCGCTGGCTTCAGCACGGGTTGCGCATTCAGGTGGTTGCGTCGAAGGTTGCCGACCCGGCGCGACACGGGTTCAGCGTGGATACGCCCGCCGACCTGGCCCGGGCGGAACAAATGTACAAAGACCATGAAAGGAAATAGATGATGAAAGTGGATGTGGGTCTGTTAGACAGCCTTGCCGCTTGTCTTGACGACGCGGCGCTTGCGCAGGTTGACGCGGCGGTGGAACGCATTGTCGCGGCGAAAGAGCGCGGCGGGGCGGTGATGGTAGTGACGGGCAGCGGCCCGAATATCCATGAAGGGGTGACCACGCTCATCGCAACACTCATGAACGCCGGCATCATTGACGCGGTCGCGACCAGTTCGGCTGTCATCGCCCATGAGATGGGCGGCGCCCTCGACAAGGTGAAGCGCTGCCCCGGCGAACCGTTGGGACTGTCCGCGGACCTGCTGCCTCGGGGCGGCGAATTTGAATTATCGCTCATGAGCGACGCCATGCTGGAGGCCGTGCAATCGTACATGCCGCTAGACCTGGAACTGATGGATAAACTGCGCGTCGCCGAGGGCAAAACCATTATCAAGGCGGCGGGCAACCTTGGCTACCCCATGGGCCTGTATCTCGAACGTCTGTCCGAGGAAATACTGGCGCTGGCGCGCGCGACGGGGCGCCCCTTTGAAATGATCGCGGGCTGCGGCGCGGACGCGCGCACCATGATCGGCGCGGGCGCGCGCCGGGGATTGCCCGTGATGGTCACCATCCCGCAGCTGGTTGGCGGCGGCGTCATTGGCCTGAACATTGGCGACAGCATCAGCATACGCGAGCGGGCGGCGCGACTTGCCCGCGTATTGGACGAATCCAGCGTGATCATTGAAAGCGCTGTCGCTTTGACCCAGGAAGTGCATGACGGTCCCTTCGAATTACATACGGGACATGGGCTGTGGTCCGCGTGGATGGGCCACTATGCCTATTCGCTGAAAGGGAAGACGCTGATACGCATAGACCTCGATCCCGCCCTTGACCAGGTGTGTCGCGCGGAAAAGACGGACGGCGGCGTGCAACGCGCTATTGCCGAGGGACTCCCCAAGACCAAGCTGTTCAAGGTGCCGTTCCGCATGGAAATGTCGGGCTTCGCGCGCCATGAGGGCAGCATCCCCATTATCGGCGATATCGGCGTTGTGTGGCCGCTTATTGCCCACCGCGTCGCATCGCGTCTCGGCATTACCCTTGACTTCATGTCCTATCCACAGGACACCGACGCGGGCAAGGCGATGCGCGAATATATCGTGAGCGAAATCGCGCCGCTTGACCGCGCGCAGATGGTGGATGCTGCAAGGAGCATGACCGGATTGGACTAATACGGCTTGCGGCAATATGTGTGTGTTCTGTAATAACGATTGATAACACGACAGCAAGGAGAAGAAGCAATGAAAAAGAAGAATGTATGGAATCGTCGGGAGTTTATGGGCAACGTGGCCGGGTTGGGCATGTTCTCCTCCTATTCGCTGTTGGCGCGGGTGCCTGCCGCCACCGCGGAAGCCGCGTCCTTTGTCTCGCCGGATTTCGAGTCGGTTGCGCCCGCGCATACAACCGGCGAACGCATTGCCGCGGAACCGAACATGACCGTTGTCGCGCTGGCGTGTGATTTTCTGGTGGCGGGCGGCGGCATGGCGGGCGTATGCGCGGCTTTGGCCGCGGCGCGCAACGGCGCGCGGGTTGTACTGATACAGAACCGGTCGCGGCTGGGCGGCAACGCCAGCAGCGAGGTGCGCATGCACATCGTGGGCGCGGATCATCACGGGGGACGTCCCGGCTGGCGTGAAGGCGGCATTCTCGAAGAATTGCGCCTGGACGACACCGCCAACAATCCGCACTGGTCATGGGAACTGTGGGATTTGCTGTTGTACGACAAAGTAATTTCCGAACCGAACATCACGCTGTTGCTTGATACAAGCGTCTACGGCGCCGCCGTTGCGGATGGACGGATTACGGAGGTGCTGGCGCGGTGCGACCTGACCGAACATATCTATCGCATCCAGGCGCGGTATTACGCGGATTGTACCGGTGATTGCCGTCTTGGCCTGGAAGCGGGCGCGCAGTTCCGCATCGGCCATGAGTCCAGAGAGCGGTATAACGAATCGCTGGCGCCCGAGACGGAAGGCCCGGAAACGCTCGGCAGCAGCATCATGTTTACGTCAAAAGAATACGATTACCCCGTACCCTTTACGCCGCCGCCCTGGGCGCGGAAGATAACGAAAGACCATTTGAAGTTTCGCGGCATCCGTTCCTGGGAATACGGCTACTGGTGGATCGAGTGGGGCGGACAAATTGACGCCATCCGCGACAACGAGCGCATCCGCTTCGAACTGCTCTCCATTGTGCTGGGCGTGTGGGATTACATCAAAAACTCGGGCGATCATCCTGACAGCGCCAATTGGGGCATGGACTGGGTCGGCATGATCCCCGGCAAACGGTCCAGCCGACGGCTCGTCGGCCCGCACACGCTCATCCAGAACGAGATGGTGGACGGCAACGACCGCGTGTTCGACGACGCCGTCGCCATTGGCGGCTGGCCTTTTGACAACCACCCGCCAAGCGGCTTCGACGACCCCGAGATACCGCCCTATGATTCCGTTCGCATTGACGAGGTGTACAATATCCCGCTGCGGTGCCTGTATTCGGAAAACATCCACAATCTGTTTATGGCGGGACGCAACATCAGCGCGTCCCATGTCGCCTTTACGTCCACCCGCGTCATGGGAACCTGCGCCGTGGAAGGCCAGGCAATCGGAACCGCCGCAACAGTATGCATGAACCAAGACATCATGCCGCAACAACTCTACGAGAACAAGGCCCTCCTTGCCGCGTATCAGCAACAATTGCTGCGCGACGACCAGACCATCAAGGGCGTGGACAATACCGATCCGGACGATCTGGCCCGGCAGGCCGCCGTCAGCGCGTCGGGCGCGGTGGAAGGCAGCAAGGCGGCAAACGTCATCAACGGCAAAACGCGCGACCTGCCCCGCCAATGGGCAAACCGATGGGGCGCGCCTATGACGGATGACGGCGCCTGGCTGGAACTTCAGTGGGATACGCCGCAACAAATTGGCCATGTACAGCTATGCTTTGATACCGGGTTCAGTCGGGAACTTACCCTCTCCGAGCACTCGGGCGCGCGGGGACGCCAGAAACGCGGCCCGCAACCGGAAACAGTACGCGACTATCGCATCCTATGCCGTGACGAAAACGACGCATGGCGGGAATTTGTGGTCGTGACCGGAAACTACCAGCGCCTGCGCCGTCATGATTTTGGGCCGGCGCGTACAACTGCGCTGCGGCTCGAAATCACCGCCACCAACGGAAACCCCGAAGCGCGTTTGTACGAAATACGGTGCTATGCGCAAGCCTTCTGAACGGATACACGCGCTACATGAACGCTCAGTGAGCAAGGGCGCAGAGGCATCATTGCTCTTGGAGAAACCAATGGTTCGATCCCTGTTGGCGCCGGGCGCTTGTTTCATCTGTTCATACACGCCCGGGCGAACAAAGCGACAGGCCGCAACATTTATATCGAAGGCGCGTAATGTTGACGAGAGTGGAAACGCCGTGGGTTCAGCCGCCGGCGCAAACGCGTCGGTATGCATCGGCGGTGGAACCAGGAGAGGGCGCTTCAGCCGCGCTGTACAAGCGCCAGTATAAACGAAATGAATAATATTACCCGTGAAATATCTGGGTTAAAGCCGTTCCGCAACCCGATCCAGATTGCGTTGCGCCTCCTTGAATGTTGGCAGTTTATCGAGCGCTTCACGGAAATAGTCATGGGCGTGATGGTACAGGCCATAGCGCGCGCATAAGACGCCGACAATGTTCAGTACCACCGGGTCGCGGCCGTAAGCGCGCAGGGCGTCCTCGATATGCGACAGGGCTTCTCGGTGTTTGCGCGCTCCGGTTTCCATGTCCGTCTCTCGCGCAGTCAAAAGTGCGGCCTGGGCTCTTGCCAACGCAATCTCATACCGGATGGTGTCGGCAGTGTAGTCGCCCCGGGTATCCTCGGCGGCCAGTGTGCGCCACCGATATGCGCCCCAGTAGTCGCGGCCCGAGGGCGCTTCGCCGGGACGCAGTGCGCGGAAGAGCAGGCCGGCAGGCGCGAAACGGACGCCGGGAGCGTCGGGAAGCGGCCTGGGCCTGGCGAGATAAAGCGGTCGGTCGGTATGCTCGAGCAGCCACGCGAATATCTCGGGTTCATAGCGCCGCTTGGGAAATTCACCGAATCGTTCGCGCACAGGGTCGGGCATTTCATCGAACAGAGGGCTGGCAACATAGCCGTATTTGCGCAGGTTCTCCACATCAGGACGCATTCCCTCGACAACTTGCAGGTAAAGCACACTGAAACTGCCATGATCAGATTCGGATACATAGATGGCGTCGGGCGGCAGGGACGCAAGGATGTTGACGCCATAGTCGCGCGTCCAGTAATAGTCTGACTTGTCGTTGCGGCGCCAATGGGCACACAATGGCCCAAGCACAAGAATCAGGGCCATCGCGATGGCGACAAAACGGCCGGTGTTGCCGCGTCGCCATAATGTTTCAAGGCCGACGCCAATGCCCAGGGCGGTAACCATATACGCGGGAATACCGAACACCCGCATCACCCAAAGCCATTCGCGGGTGAGCTCGAAGTTCTGCCAGTAGCAGAATCCAGCCAGCACAACCAACGCCGCGCTGAACAACAACAGCCCCTCCTTGAAATGGCGGCGCAACAGCAACAACAACCCCCACAAGCCGAACACGGCGCCCCAAGGCAAAAACTCGCCCAGCCAGAACCGGCCATAAACAACCATCTGCCCCAAAAAACGCGCCGCATCGCGGGGATATTGATGAAACATGAACGCAAACTGCGTACGCCGTATCACATGGTACATGTTTTCCAACGTCTCGGGATTGCCCCAGTCCAGTGGGGGGTTGGCCCGCGACCGAACAGGAAGATACAAGAACACCAGCAATCCCAGCGCGGCAGTAAGACAGAGTAGCGGGTATGTCCGTGGACGCAGCCGACGCCCTATGGATTGTTGGAAGGGAACGAGCAGGTCGGCGCACAAAACATACAGCGCAAAAACCGGCGCAAGCAGTACAAGGGTGTAATGAACGGTGACGCCAAGCCCAAAAAGAAAGGCGAACAAATAGAGCAGATAAACTTGCCTGGAAGCATTCCATAACAGAAGCAGCAATAGACACAACGCAAAGAAGAATGCGTGCATGCTGTATACTTCCGCGATCACCGATTGCGCCCAGAACTCGCGCGAACAGGCAAGAGCCAACGCGGCTGCAAACGCCGCAAAGCGGTTGCGCGTAAGATGAATAGCTATCAAGGTCAGGAGCGACACCGCGGCCGCGCCGAAACAGGCGGACATCAGGTTCACGCGCCACGCCACTTCGCCGAAGGGCAGCCAGGTGAACAAGTGACCGACCATGCAGTATAGTGGATAGCCAGGCGGATGGGGAATGCCAAGCGCGTACGCGCCAACAACAAATTCGCCGCTGTCCTCGCCCGTAATAGTTGGGCCCAGGGTACACAAATAGAGCAAGAACGCCCCAAAAGCGGCCGCCAACGCAACGCCACAATCAGCGGGCGCAAAGAATTTGCCTGGTCGCGGCATGGAAAGCCACCAGGGCGACCGCGAACAATCAATGCGCGGCGTTACAACGGTTTTACAGTTTGTTTTCTTCATGTCGCAACATGCGTCTTATATTGCCGTGATGCCGCAGGATGATAAGCGCGGCGGCGGCCAGCGTAAACCAGCGTACCGGCCACGGGATGTCGAACAAAAACACGGCAACGCTCATGGCGGCGGCGGCCGCCACCGATCCCGCGCTGACCATGCGCGTTGCGGCGACTACCGCGAAAAATACGGCAGCGCCCACCATCATGGGCATGGGCGCAAGGCCAAGAAACACGCCTGCGCTCGTGGCCACGCCCTTGCCGCCGCGAAACCAGAGGAATATGGGGAAGGTGTGCCCAAGAATTGCCGCCATCCCACACGCAACAGGCAGGTATTCCCAGGAATGAAGCCGCGCAAACAGTATCACCGGCAGCCAGCCCTTAAACACATCAAAAACGAGCGCCGCCAGCCCGTACAGCTTGCCCAAAGAACGCATGGTATTGGTCGCGCCGATATTGCCGCTGCCTTGCTTGCGTATGTCAATGCCGCGCAACCACAGCCCAAGCCAGAGCCCCGTGGGCACTGATCCCAGCACATAGGACAGCATGAGCGCAACAGGAATCAAAATGGTCATTGTCATGATTTCCGTTTCTCCTCTCGCAGTTCAATACGAATAGGCACCCCTTCAAAACTATATGCGGCGCGCAGTTGGTTCTCGATGAACCGCACATAACTGAAATGGAACAGACGTGTCTGGTTCACGAACAACACAAACTCGGTCGGCTTTACACTGGTCTGCGACGCATATAGAATCTTCGCGTGACGCCCCTTCTGACTGGGGGGATTGTGTTTGGCCTTGATCTGCTCGATGAGCCGGTTCAGCTCCGCCGTGGGAATCCGTTTTGTGGCCTCCAGCGCCACCCTGTCCACATAGTCGAATACAGTAAACAAACGTTTACGCGTCACATTGCTGATGGTCAGTTGCGGCGCGAATTTCACCTGCGCCATCTTCAAGTCCAGGTCGTCGGCAAGCGCCTTGAATCGCTTCTCCTTGTTTTCCACCAAATCCCATTTCGTCCACACCAGGACAAAGGCCGTCCCTTGTTCCAGTGTATAGCCGATAACGCGCTTGTCCTGTTCCGTCAACCCTTCTGTGGCCTCCACCATGATCAGGCACACATCGGCGCGACGCACCGCGCGCAACGCCCGGGCGACGCTGTAATGCTCGACGGCGTCGCTGATGCCCGCCTTGCGACGCATCCCGGCGGTGTCAATCAACAGGTACTCGCCGCCGCGCCAGCGAAACTCTACGTCTATGGCGTCGCGGGTCGTACCGGGAACTTCGGAAACAATGGCCCGCTCTTCGTTCAGGATGGCGTTAATAAACGACGACTTACCCACGTTAGGACGGCCGATAATGGCTACTTTAGTCGGCTTCTTTTCTTCCGGTTCTTCCGTCTCGTCTTCGCCCTCTTCAGCCGCCGCGACAGCGGGCGTGGGCGCAGGCAAGTGTTCAAGCACGCGCGTCATCAACGCGTCCACGCCGAGATTGTGGCTCGCTGATATCGCCAGGGGCTCTCCCAGTCCCAGCTCATAGTAATCGTAGCGGTTCATGGCAAGCGCGGCGTTGTCCAGTTTGTTTACGGCCACCACCATCGGCTTGCCGGAACGCAATAATGATTCACATACCACCCTGTCGGTGCGGGTCAGCTCCTGTTGACCGTCCAGCACGAGTATGACAACCCGCGATTCGTCAATGGCCTGCTGCACCTGCTCCTGCATCTTGCGCGTAATGTCATCCACCGGATGCTCGATAATGCCGCCTGTGTCAACCAGCATAAACGTATAATCGCCCCAACGCGCTTCGTTGATAAAGCGGTCGCGCGTGATCCCTTCCTGGTTATGCACAATAGCGCGCTGTTTGCCAATGATGCGGTTGAACAGCGTGGACTTGCCCACATTCGGGCGGCCGACAATTGCGACGGTCGGCATCTTCTTTCGCTTGGATGGCGACATTATTCGTTCTTCTTCTCCTGAACCTGATTATATCCCGCAATAAAATAGTCAATCGCGGACCAACCAGAGGCCGCGACGGCCCCCATCAATAAGGGAAATGTCACGCGTGTGGACGCCAACACGGCGACCATCGCCGCCATTTGCAACGCGGTGGTGGTTTTGCCCGACAGGCGCGGCGATACTTTGAACGGACCATACCGTTCGTTGATGAAATACGCGCCCAGAACAATGTACACATCGCGCGCAAGGAACACGGGCGGAACCCAGAGCGGAACACTTGGGCTGAAATGGGGGTTCGCAGCCACAAACACATAACCCAAATTCACAAGCAATTTGTCCGCCAACGGGTCCAATCGTTTACCAAGCCGCGAAATCTGGTTGAAACGCCGGGCTATCCAACCGTCCACCAAATCAGACAGCGCCGCAACAACATAGAAGCATAATGCCCCCAGTCGCAACCATTCACGGTCTGGGGAATAGCTGTAAATACAGCACAGGAAGGCCGGCAACAATATCAGACGGGAAACTGTAATCTTATTGGCGGTTGTCATGGGAAACGTGGCTCCCCGTGTAAGCGGCGTCTGTCCGCGGACAAACGCGCCTGAATCGCGAACGAGGCCGCCGACTGGGCGACGTGTTGCCGAAAACGCGCTAATAAATGTCGTCGTCTCCCGGCAGGTGGCGACGAATCTGCGCTACCAACTCCTTTGGAAAGAACGGTTTCTTAATCAGCTCCGCCGCGCCCAGACGAAACGACTGCGCGCGCGCTTCGGGCGTGTGCGCAGAAGATACGCACAGCACGGGTATGTCTTGCGTAACGGGGTTCGCTTTGAGTTGCTCAAGCACTTCATAACCGCTCATCATGGGCATCATAATGTCGAGCAACACAAGGTCCGGGTTTTCAGTGTTGCAAATGTCCAGCGCTGAGATGCCGTCGTAGGCCGTAAGCACATCAAACCCCTCGCCTGTAAGCGTCGTTTCAAGAAGCGTAACCACATCCGGCTCGTCATCCACCACCAGAATAGTTCTTTTTGTAGCCACGGTTCCTCCTGTTCTTGTCTGTGTTGCATTCAACTACGCGTGGTTTCGCCACGCTGTAACCTCGGCAAACTATCACGCACCGTATCTATTATACGCCAATTCTAACGCCTTTCACCAATTCATGGCCGTGCGTCGCCCCGAATCCGCGCATCGCACCAGGTTTCTGTGCGACTTCCGGATAAATTACGAGAACCCATAAGTAAGTATTGGCATCTCTTTCGCGCTGAAACGTATAATGGCAGTAAGATTATGGTTTGCTGCCGCCTTGGCTTCGCTGCGCCTGATAGAAGTTGGCAACGGTAGAATGCATTACAACAAGGAGTACAAGCATGGATAACGCTCCGATACGTATTATCAACGCCACCGCGCCCATACGTATATGCGACCTGGGCGGCTGGTCGGATACGTGGTTTGCCGAACGGGGCACAGTGTTGAACATCGGCGTTTATCCTTACGCCGAAGTACAGCTGTTCGTGAAACGAAGCGGGGCGCCGGGCGTTCGGGAAATAGTTTTGAATGCCGAAAATTTTGGCGACCGCTACGCGGTGCCGCTGCCCATCGAATACGAAAAACATCCACTGCTCGAAGCCTGCCTGGATATTATGGAACTGCCGAACGACTTGGCGCTCGAGGCAAACCTCTACTCCGCCGCACCGCCCGGCGGCGCAACCGGCACCTCCGCCGCTATCAGCGTCGCACTGTTGGGCGCACTGGACCTGCTGACGCCGGGACGCATGACGCCCCATGAAATTGCGGCCATGGCGCAGCGCGTGGAAACTGAGAAACTGGGGCTTCAATGCGGCATTCAGGATCAGTTGTGCTCCGCCTACGGCGGGATATGCTTTATTGATATGTACGCCTACCCAAACGCATCCGTATCTCAAATCGCCCTGCCAAATCACATCTGGTGGGAACTGGAGCGGCGTCTCGTGCTGGTTTATCTTGGACGCTCCCACGCCTCAAGCGAAGTGCATGGGAAGGTCATAGAAAATTTCGAGAATGACAACGCGGACAAATCCGCCCTGGAACCGTTGCGCCGCGCCGCCCGCGTTGGCAAGGATGCGCTCTACCTGGGCGATTTTAACGCCTTTGGACGGGCCATGAGCGACAATACAGACGCCCAACGAGCGCTTCATCCGGCGCTGGTGTCGGCGGAAGCCGATGCTGTCATCGAACTGGCGCGCAAGTATGGCGCAGGCGGCTGGAAGGTAAACGGCGCAGGCGGCGAAGGCGGCTCGGTCACCATCCTGTGTGGCGTCGAAAACGAACAGAAGCGCGCCTTTATCAAAGCGATTCCGGAACTGAACCCCACATTCCAGGTGTTGCCCCTTTACCTGTCCCGCTTCGGTCTACGTCAATGGGAAACCACCCCCAGAGAATAAAGTACCCATAACACGCTTGATTCCGGCGCCGCGCGCGTCTCAAGGCGCCACAATACAAGAAGGAGTACGATGCAATATGCCATCAGTAAACTGTGTGCGTATGAAAGGGCTCGTTGATTACGAGACTATGATGGAACGGCAGCAGGCCGCCCGGGGCGCGGTCGCTTCGGGAGAAATGACGTCCACGGTGTTCTTCCTCGAGCATCCGCCAACCATTACCCTCGGAAGAAACGCCCTGGCGGACCATGTCTTATGCGACAGCGCGGGGCTGGCGAAAGCGGGGGTGCGCTTGCTGGCAACGGACCGCGGCGGCGATGTCACCTATCACGGTCCCGGCCAGATGGTGGCATATCCTGTACTCGATCTTAACCAATGGACGCCGTCCGTTGATTGGTATTTGCGCGCGCTTGAGGAGACCGTCATCCGCCTTCTCGATAGCTACGGGCTAAAAGGCGAACGCATACCCGAATACACAGGCGTCTGGGTGAACGGGGAAAAGGTAGCCGCAGTGGGCATTGCCATCAAAAAGTGGATCAGTTGGCACGGGTTCGCCATCAATGTAAACCCCAACATGGAGCATTGGCGTTTAATTGTTCCCTGCGGGATTAAAAACAAACCGGTCACAACGCTCGATACGTTGTTGTCCAAAGCGCCGCCAATGGAACAAGTCGTGGACCGCTGCATTACGGCCTTTCAGGATGTGTTCGCGTGTGACGTTATCGAAACAACCATTGACACCCCGGGAGATGACTGA
>SLFT01000417.1 GCA_007124105.1 Candidatus Hydrogenedentota bacterium
ACAGCTGTTTTTTTTTTTTTTTTTTCCTGACAAGATGGAGAACGGAATTGTGTCGCTGCAATGCTTAAAATAGCGCGTCACAACGAGCCAGAGAACACCAACGACATGAAGGTTGTCGCGGTATTTGCGTAGTATAGCAGCTTTGCAATATCTCGAAAAAGTAGGAATCAGGAACACAACAGACAACAGCCAGGCGAACCGGCTTCTACTATCGAAATGTCATGCAATGTGCGCAACAATGGTACTGGCCCGCGCTTATGACGGCAAACCATGCCAGACAATTACAAAACAATTTGTTTCACTGAAACTGGTTGCCTATAATACCGGTTTGAAAAAAAAGATTAAGGAGCGTTATGTCAAAGACAATAGGCAAGACTGAAGCACATCCATCAGACAATGAAATAACGCCGCCATCCTCCTCGGTTCGTATTCGGATATGGCCTGCTGTCCTAATTGCGCTGGCCCAATTGATTGCCGCCATGTTGTTTGCTCGATTTGGCACAACAAACATCCAGAACGGCATTGCCCTGGGCGGGGTCCCTTTGGCTGCAACCGCATTGCTGATACTATGGTGGCTTGCGGCAAGTCGCGTACCGTGGCGTGAGCGTTTGCTTGGTCTGGCGATTTTTGCCTGCGCCGTTGTCGCTGTCCTTTTCTCACAGCGGTCTGTTGGAATTGGCGCTTTGTTGCTTGCTGTGGCGTTGCCCTATATGGTTTACGCCGTTGCGATCATTTTGCTGGTTACACAGCCGTTGCGCTGGTACGCGCGGCGTTGTGCGCTTATTGGTGTTCTTGTCGTGTGCGCGGCCGTATTTTGCGCCATGCGTGTTGACAGCATCGGCGGCGACCTGGCGCCTGTTACATCCTGGCGTTGGCAGCCTACGGCGGCGCAGCGTTCGGGAACCCTTGCCGATTTTCTTGTCCAGCAAGAAGCCCTTCTACCCGCTGACGCCGGCCCGGATGACTGGCCCGCCTTCCTTGGCCCCCGTCGCGACAATCGTATTGCGGGTGTTCGTTTTGCCGACGATTGGCACAATACACCGCCTCGCGAAATCTGGCGACGCGAAATCGGCCCTGGCTGGTCGTCGTTTATTGCCGTGGGCGATTATCTATTCACCCAGGAGCAGCGCGGAGAAGAAGAGCTCGTCGCCTGTTACCGCGCGGACACGGGCGCGCCGGTATGGCGGAATCGTGTTGAAGCGCTGTTCGAAGACGCCATGGGACTTGGCCCCCGCGCCACCCCTGTGTTCAGCGAAGGGTATTTGTATACCCAGGGCGGAACAGGAATACTGCAACGTCTGGACGCGGCAACGGGAGAAACACTCTGGCGGCGTGACTTGACAGAGGACGCGAACAGGGGCGTACCGGGTTATGGTTTTGCCAGTTCACCGCTTGTGTTGAGCGAACATGTTGTTGTTTTTACTGGCGCCGATGACGGGAACAATGTTATCGCCTATGACCGCGCAACAGGCGATATCGCCTGGAGCGCAGGACGTCGGGCTTCCGGCCATTGCTCGCCCCAGCTTGAAACCCTGGGAAATATGCCCCAGATTCTAATGGCAAGTAATTTCGGCATGCAGGCGTTTAATGTGGAGAATGGCAACCTGCTCTGGGAACACCATTGGGATATCAGAACCAATCCACGCTGTGTCCAGCCCGTTGTCATGGACAACGAATATGTGATGTTTGGCGGCACGGGAACCAGCGGTTCGCGGCTGCTGCACGTAACGCGCGATAACAACGACTGGCAAGTTGACGAACAATGGTCCACGCGACAATTCAGGCCCTATTTCAATAATGGCGCGCTTCATGAAGACCACTACTACGGATACGACGGCGACCGGGTGGCGTGTCTGGCGTTGCGTACAGGCGAGCGACAGTGGTCAGGCGAACGATACGGCGGCCAGCTGCTGCTCGTGGTAGACATGGACATGCTTCTTATCCTTGCCGAATCCGGCGATGTGGCGCTGGTGCGGGCTACGCCCGAGCAATTCCAGGAGGTTGCCCGCTTCCCGGCGCTGAACGGCAAGACCTGGAACCACCCCACGATACACGGGGGCAGACTCTATCTCCGAAACTCACAGGAAGCGGCATGTTATGAATTGCCTGGACTTTTCGCCTCGCCATGAGCACAGTAGTCAGGAAATCCCCTGCCTGAATGCGTTATACTAGCTGAAAGCGCAATTCTTCTGTATTGCAGACAACAACAGTATACGGCTCAGGTTTAACGCTGTACGGTGGCCAAATCCCACCAGATACACATAAGGTAAGACTTTCATGGAAATCATCAAGGAACTTTGGGCGTTCATGCGCGTCCTCAAGATATGCTGGCTTGCGCCGATTATCATTTCGTTGGTGCTGCTCGGGTTGCTGTTCTTTTTTGCCGGTCAGGCGGGAGTGGTTTCCCCATTCATCTACGCCCTGTAATGGCCGCATAACTCTTCAAGCCCGCATAGTCAAAACAAAAGGATACCACGGCTCTTGTCTCTTGAAAAGGAAACGACGCCCCCCAAAACAGACGCAAATGATGCGTCCCGTGCCTTTGTGTCGCGCCCGTCGCGTTTGGAGTATGCCGCGCTGGGCGTAATCCTTGTGCTTGGATTGCTGTTGCGCGTGTGGTACTTGACACAACTGGCGGAAGCGCCCGATTTCTACGCTTTGCAACAAGACCCCGAAGTGCAGGACTACTATGCGCGCGGTCTGCTCTCCGGCGACTGGAGCGTACCCGAAGGCGAAACCGACCCGGAAATGCTTACCACGCCGTTCTTTCGTCCGCCAGGTTACGGGTATCTCCTCACGGCCCTTTATTTTGTTTCCAACGGCACTTATTTTGCGCCGCGTATATTCAATATCTTTCTCGGGCTTGCCGCCATTGCGCTTCTGTATGCGTTGGGGCGACGGTTGTTCGGCCCTGTTGCCGGATTATTCGCGGCTTTTTTAACGGCAATCTACAGCGTCTTCATTTACTGGGAGGGCGAGGTAAACGATCCAGCGGTGTTTGTATTTTTGGTTCCCGCCCTGTTTTGGGTACTGCTGCAATGGTCTCGTTCGTTTCGCCTGCGCTATGTTTTCCTCGCCGGTTTGATATTCGGCTGCTACGGGCTTGCCCGTCCGAATATCCTCGGGTTCGGTCCCCTGGTCGCCCTATGGATGGTTTGGGTCGCCTGGCGCGCCAACAAACTGCGGCGCGTTCCCGCCGCCTGGATGGCGCTGCTTGGCGTTACAGTAATCTTGGTTATTCCCGTCACCATTCGCAATTATGTTGCTTCCGGCGAATTCGTACCCATCGCCACCTATTTTGGTGAAAACCTGCTGATTGGCAACTATGAAGGCGCTGACGGGATAACGCCCTGGCTGCCGTACTTGCAAGAACTCGAGGGCACCGGAAACTGGTCGGCCCGCGACTACATAAATGTTGTGCGCGGCGTGGCCCGCGAGACAGGCAACCCGGATATTACCCACAGCGAAGTGTCCTCCTTCTTCACCGCAAAAGCGCTTGAATACATGCGCGCGCACCCCTGGCAGACAGCGCAAAGTATGCTGAAAAAGGCGGTGTTGCTCTGGACGCCCATCGAAATCACCTGCAACAAGGTGGTGCATTATGAATTGCGTCATTACTGGCCGTTGCG
>SLFT01000087.1 GCA_007124105.1 Candidatus Hydrogenedentota bacterium
CTCCTCTGCATTGTCCTGATCGGTTACGGCGGTATCGGTTGCCGCTGGTTCCGGCTTCGATGCCGGCGGCGGCGCAGGCATGCCGATAATCGGCTCATCGCTTACCGAAATCTTGCCGAGATACAGGCCGGATGAAATGGCTATGATAAGCAGGATAAAAGAAGCGCCGAGCCGATACACCAGGCCCAATTTTCCAAAGCCTTTGCAGTGTCGCATGTAGTGGAACCTTGTTAGTCGTTTCTTTTCAGGAGATGATGGCAAGAGGTCATTTGCTCCGCGTATCGCGCCGGGTTTCGTCGCGCGCCCGCCACGCTTGCGCCAGGCCGGCTGTTTTGCGCGTATCGCCGGCTGCTCCCTGCCGTGGCCGGGGGTGAACTATGCGGGTCAGGCGCTCACAGCGTTTACCGCCTCTTGTACCTGGTCGGCTCATAGGGCCGATAAAAAACAAGAAGTTATCCGTCATTTTTAGTAGGACGCGTAGGACACTTATTCGCTGAAGCGGGCGTGGCCGTCCTACCGGTCCTACCCGTCTTACCGGTCCTACAAACCGAGCTTGGAGACCAATCTGGGTTGCGGGCAACGCCCGCGTTCGGATGTTATTCTATGTGAAACAGTGTAATGAGTCAAGGTTTGGGTTTCATCGTTGATTACATGGCGAGACCGCCGTCCACCGGGAGCACCGCCCCGGTAATGTAGCCAGCCCCGTCCGAGGCAAGAAACGCAACTGCCTGGGCGACCTCCTCGGGACTTCCAGCGCGCGCAATGGGGATTCGGGCGATGGCGGCGGCGCGCATCTCCGCGCTCATGTCGGCGATCATGTCCGTGTCTATCAACCCCGGCGCCACAAGATTCACCGTGATGTTTCGTGAGGCGACTTCACGGGCATAAGCCTTTGTGAAACCAACAAGCCCCGCCTTGGCCGCGGCGTAATTGCATTGACCGGCCTGGCCGCGTAAACCGATAACAGAGCCAATGGTGATGATGCGTCCGTACCGCTGGCGCAGCATGATGCGCGCGGCGGCGCGGCAGGTATGAAAAGCGCCCTTCAAATTCGTGGCAAGCACACGCTCCCATTGCTCGTCTTTCATGCGCGCCAACAGGCCGTCATCCGTGACGCCGGCGTTATTGATCAGGATATGGAGCCCGCCATAATCAGATACAACGGCGTCTACAGCCCGTTTGACCGCGTCCGCATCCGCAACATCACAGACCATGCCTTTGCAGGACGCGCCAACATCCGCCGCGGCGGCCTCTATAGAGGACGCATCACGTCCGCACACAATAACAGTAGCCCCCCGCGCTGCAAGTAATTTCGCGCAGGCCAGGCCTATGCCGCGGCTGCCGCCGGTGATCAGTGCTGTTCTTTCCTCGAAACTATCCATTCTGACGCTCCTGCTTTCATGGCGAGCCGCCCTGGTTGTGGTAGTAGGTATGAGGGTCCTGGGAACGCCGCACCCCAGTGCGGCAAAACCAGGTCGGAAGGCGTACCTTATGTAGAGAACTCCTGGTGAAAACAACTATGCAGGTTACGATTTAAGTTTAGCCCGGATATTTCACCAGGTTTCGTCGTGAGCCTGCGTAGATTGCTTCAGGTCAGGCGCTATGCGCAGGCCGCCGGCTGACAGCGTGTCGGGACACGTCGAAGTCGGCGGACAAGCAAAGTGCCTGAGATGGCGTAAGACTCGCAGGCGCAACAGGAATCTGAGTGTACAACAATGCGGATGGACGATTCCTGTTCCATTTGTATCCGATGTTTGTGTTGTTACGTTGTTACAGACGCTTTCTCACGCCAGACGCCGATAACAGCGCCAGCAGGCTCAACCCCACCAGCAGCCAGTCGCCAAGGTAGTGTTTCATTGTTTTTGTGGACGAGGCATCATTACGACAAGCCGCGAGGAAACCGCAGCGCCCTGCTGTCCCGTCAATAACCGCCTGCAGTTCGTCCCTGCTTAATAAAGTGTCGCCGTTGCCATCCATCGCGTTGAATTGTTCCGGCGTCAGGCCCTCTAGTACGGCCTGCGCTTCAGCCAGGCTCAAGAATCCGTCGTTGTCGGCGTCAGCGGCGTTAAAATTGTCCAACAGGAACGCCGCTATCTCTTCGAGTGTTTCGGGGACGGACATTCGCTCGGGCAAAAGCAGCATCTCGCCATGTACGCGGTTGATCCGCGTAAACCAGTCGTAACTGTCGCCGTACTGTCCTTTGAGCGCGGGCGTACCTTCCAGCCGGACCATTGTCGTGTCGCCTTCGTCGGGCATGGCCTTCACGCGGAATGTCACAACCGCCAGCGTCGCGGACACCATGGACTTGTCGGGATCATACAACGCTTCGCGACGGCCCATACTGATATGAAGCAGCCCGCCGCTCACCCGCCATTCCTGTGGGTACTCGCCGGTAACCGTGCCTTCGCGCACGTTCACCGCCTCAAGCAGGCCAGCGTCAAATTGCAGCGTAACATCATAACCGCTCAGCCCCTGGGCGTTGTCAACGCGCACCGCCACATCAAAGGTCTCGCCCACGCGTCCCTGTTCATCGTCCACGCGAATGCTCACCGGCACACTGGCATCCAGCAGGTTTCCAAGCAGCAACGGGTCCGATACCCCGTCTTTCATGGGCGGTGGATTCACGTTGTCGAAGCCGGCGGCCAGGCGCTGCAACAACACCGCGTCCGCGCTGTTAATACGTCCGTCGCCGTTCAAATCGCCCGCGATAATATGATTGGCGCGGCTGGATTCCAGGCCCACCGCAATACGCAACGCCCATAACGCGTCGCCAATATCCACCCGTCCGTCGCCGTTCAAATCGCCTATCAGCGCATCGCCGCCCGCGCCCAGCGTCGCTGTACGCTCTATTTCAACGCACAGGCGACGAGCATCTCGGTTATAGAAAATAACTTCGTCAAGACGAACCTGCGATGTTGCGCCCAGCGCCACATCCTCGCGAATCCGGCCGTAAATATCAAAAAAATGGCCTTGACCGCGCAGGTCGCCCATGGTGCCCATACTCGTGATGATGATGAGTCCCGGCTCCGCCATGTTCGGCAGGAAACTCATCCGGCCCGTGATCGCCGTGGGACGCGCCTCCACCGTGTCCGGGTCAAGGAACGCGGGATCATAACGCACTTCAATCTGCACGCCCGCAGGCGATACTGCGTCAGCGCTGGATACATTGATTGGGATCAGCAATTCCTCGCCCGGGAACGCGTTGCGATTGGTCATCCACACATCAATGGGAGCGCCCTCGCAATCACTATCCTGCATGTACAGCGCCTCAACCTGCGCCTCTGCGCCCACAAGAACCGTAACAGTTTGAATCGAGGGCGGTATCCAGTCACTTACTTCGCTGAACTCAACACGATGCGTGCCCGATACGACATTTGTTTCCTCTGTTGCAGACCGGAACCACGTGTCTGTGCCAACACGACGCCAGCGCGCCCCGGCGGTCACCGCCGCAGAAGGGCCAATATCAACGCGAAGCGAACCATACTCGGATTCGCCTTCAGCTGGCATTTCGCCTTCAATGTCTTCACCCTCGGCAGGTATTTCGCCTTCCATGAGTTCGCCTTCCACAGGTTCGCCTTCCACAGGTTCGCCTTCCACAGGTTCGCCTTCCACAGGTTCGCCTTCCACA
>SLFT01000164.1 GCA_007124105.1 Candidatus Hydrogenedentota bacterium
ACACATTCAATCAGACCCGGATGCTGATGCATCTTCAGAGGCTCCGAAGCACGGCTTGCTTTATTATGTCCCAGCATGACCAGACCTGGCAGCTGGAGATAGTCAGAGGCCAGAACTTGTCTTGATTTATCAATACGTGTTGTTTCCATTGACGAAGCCCGCCTTTTTGCCTGACTGACAGCATCTGTGATCCTAAATCAACCGGACTGATCATATACCTGACAACGGCTCGTTCTTCTCATGTATGATGTCACGCCTTTACCTGACTAAGTGCGCAAAACACAGCTCAAATGCCAAATCAGACGCTTTTTCTGCTGCAATGTCATGCTAGCTGTTGAATTTGTGCAAAGCATGGGTTTGGTTGCCCGATATTAACAGTAGTGTATATGATAGGCGTATACTACGCAAGTGGCCGTCAAGCAAAGGTCGAAGGCAGCGCGTCGCTGCCGGATCGCCGGAAGAAGATCACCAATCCACAGGCGCTGGCAGCTTTGTTAGGCGAAGTGCTGTCCACGCACAAAAGCAAATGATTGAGGAACCAGAAAATGCAAAAACGAGAACGATTGTTAAAAGTACTAAATCGCGAAAAGCCGGATGCACTTCCCTGGTTCGGTGACCTGGATTACTGGATCAACTATCTGAAGACGGAAAATCTGTTTCCGGCACAATATCAGGGTGATGGCGGCATTCAGAAAATGCATGCCGACCTGGGTGTCGGGTTTTATCTGCAAGGCCACTTTCCGTTCAGGACCCTTCATGACAATCTGAAAATCTCTGTCGAAAAAAACGCCGGCAAGGAGATAACGACATATGCTACACCCAGAGGAAACCTGCGTGAAGTCTGGCAATATTCGCCTGAATCGTGGTCCATGGCGCCTGTTGAGCATCTGGTCAAGAACAGCGATGACCTGGAGATTCTGGCCTACATTTATGAGCATACGTTTTATGAGCCGTACTATGACAACATCAAGCTGATACAAGAAGCGGCCGGTGATAACGGTGTTACCTTGTGCTATACGCCAAAAAGCCCTTTCATGGAGCTGGTAGCATTGAAGGCGGGGATTGAGGCTGTTGTCATGATGCAGATTGACGACGAGTCAGGCTTTAATCAAATGATCAGTGTCATGGACAAAAAGCATAAAGAAGCAGCAAATCTGACCATCCGTTCAGACTGTGACTGCATCATGATCCCGGAAAACCTGTCCTCAGACCTGGTCGGCAAGCACTACTATCATACATACATGAAAAACTATCATCAAAGCGTAAACGAAAGCATCCGGCAGGCCGGAAAATATTCTTTCATTCATATGGACGGGGTGCTGCGCGGCTTGCTGGATGAAGTGGCATCAGCGGGATTCGATGTGCTTGAAGCGCTGACACCGGCACCTGTCGGTGATATGCGGCTGGACGAAATAAAGCAGGTGATGGGGGACAAGGCGATTATTTGCGGCGGACTGCCCGGCGGTTATTTTTCTGACCAGATCAGCGATGCCGCATTTGATCAAACTGTAATCGAAATCATACAGAAGCTGAAAAGTTTTCCAAACGCCATCCTCGGCGTTGCGGACCAGGTTGTCCCCGGAGCAAAAACAGAGCGGATCAAACGTGTCAACCAGCTGGTTGAACAATACGGTTACTACTGAGCCGTTGACAGACCGTAATGGTACGTGGTACGAAAACGGAAGAGAAACATTCAAAGTAAATGAGGTGAAACATATGAACAAAGATAATAGAACTGAGAATATGATTAAGGCAATGACGTATCAATATCCCGATCAGATTCCTATTCATGTCAGCTTACTGCCGGCAGCCTGGCTGAAAAAGGGGCCGGAGCTCAGACGCCTCGCGGCCGATTATCCTGATGTGCTGGAAAATGTGCCTCCGGAAGGTGAAGTGCCGATTCCGGATTCTTATCATTACGGCAGTTTTACAGATGAGTGGGACTGTGTCTGGCGTAATCTGGAAGAGGGTATGGAAAGCATTGTGACCGTTCACCCGGTGAAAACAGCGGAAGATATCAGAAACCTGAAGATTCCGGAAAACCGCGATGGCCGTCTGCCGCATGGGTTCATGTATCTGCGGCTGCTTGATCTGCGCGGCTTTGAAGAGGCGATGATTGATTTTGCGGAGGAAAGCGAAGAGCTGCAGATTCTGATTGACAAGGTTTTAGAATATAACATGATCCAGCTCGATGTTGCTTTGCCAAACATGGGTGAGATTGCCTATTTCGGTGATGACCTCGGCATGCAAAATGGTTTGGCGATCGGTGCCGATAAATGGCGGCGCTATCTGAAACCTTGTTTTAAGAAGCTTTACGAGAAAGTCAGAAAGACAGGCCGATATGTTTACATGCATACGGACGGCTGTATTTACGAGATCATGCCGGACCTGGTTGAATGCGGTGTCAATATGATTAATCCGCAGTTCCGGGCAAACGGGCTGGATAATCTGGTTCGGGTCTGCAAAGGAAAGATTCCAATCAATCTTGACCTTGACCGGCAGCTGTTTCCTTTCGCGACACCGTCCGAAGTTGAAGCGCATATTCTGGAATGTGTCGAAGCCTTGTATCTGCCGGAGGGCGGCCTTTCACTGAATGTTGAGCTGAATTACGAAGTGCCGGTCGAAAATGTAGCGGCGATCTTTGACACGCTGCGTAAAGTTCGGCATTATAAAGGCTGAACTTGTTTGAATCTGCCAGTCCGGTATCGCCGGGACAGACAAAACGATTGAAGCGTTATATGAGGATATGAACAATGGATCATGTACCATTAAGATCAGACGGACAAAGCGAGCTTCCGGCGGCAGATCATACAGACGGCACAGCTTATCTTTCGACAGACAAGATCCTGGAACTGTGGTCAAAAACGTATAATACAGATGGTAAACCGGACTGGTCCCATCTGTTTCCCTATTATCATCCTGATATTGTTTTTCAGGACTCGATCCAGCGAATTGATGGTTTTAGCGAATTTCAGGCGATGTGCGGACGGCTGACAGACAGATGTAAAAGTCTGCGCATGGATATCGTCTCACTGGCACGTCATGACAAAGTTGTCATGATGGACTGGATCATGACAATGTCGTTTAAAAAATACCCCAACACGCCCATTTACGGTGCGACGAAGCTGACTTTTCATGAAGACGGAAGAATCATTGAGCAGCGTGACTATTATGATTTGTGGGGTGATATCTTCAATGGCATCCCCAAGTTTAAAAAACACTACCGCAAATTTATGCGAAAAAAATTCGGTTGACAGGCAGCTTCTTTTTTCATCTGACAAATGAGAGAAGCCAGGTGTCGCTGAAAGAAATCGCTCGTATTTAATCTGCCGCCCTCACATGATGATCAGCTATTGGCAGTAAGTGACGGGTGATGCTAGAATAAAAGAGCAGCAATCCACATGCCATGTCAGACCACGTTCATGTGAGCAGGTATCAGGCGCACGTGTCATACAGACCTTGAAATCAGAGTGCCCATCTTTCACGTGTCATACAGGCCTAGAAAGCAGAGAGCCCATCTTTTAGGAGGATTCGACCATGTCAGTTATTCTTAGCAAACAGATGTATGAACAGCAGATCGCCGAGTCAAGGGGTCAGCGGATGGACTGGTGGCGCCAGGCCCGG
>SLFT01000099.1 GCA_007124105.1 Candidatus Hydrogenedentota bacterium
GACTATCGCGACCGTCCACCCTTCATGGCGCCGGAAGGCACATCAAACGTGGCGCTGGAAAAGCCGGTCACGAGCAGTGTACCGCCGCTGCACGGTGAATTATCTCAGATTACCAATGGCGACAAACACTATGCGCGCACGAGCATGGTGGAACTACCCGCCGGGGTACAATGGGTACAGGTTGACCTCGAGGAAGAACAGAATATTTACGCCATCCTCGTCTGGCATTTCCATGAGGGCAACCGCGTGTATTTTGATATTGTAGTGCAGGTATCCAACGACCCCGAATTCAACGAGGACGTTGTCACGGTATACAACAACGACCATGACAATTCTTCCGGCCTGGGCGTTGGCGAGGACAAGGAATACATCGAATGTTACCGAGGCAGACTGATAGACGCCGAGGGCGTTTCCGGACGCTATGTGCGCCTGTACAGCAACGGCAACACCGCCGACGATTTCAATCACTATATTGAAGTGGAAGTGTACGGCCTGCCCGCCGGGTCATAATAACGCCCCCAGAAACATCGGGCGCCTTTGCGTTGCGTTTCGCAGCGCAAAGGCGCCTTTTCAATGGGGACGATGAAATCATGCGTTGTGTGCGGATGTACGCCGCACCTGAAGAACAATGGTTTCGCTTATTTGCGTGGGTGAATGCTGAACAGGATGGCAAGACCGCCGAAAATGCCGGCCAGCAAATCGAACACGGCTTCGAGCAGGTCAAACACGAACACGTTCACGATACGCGCTATTCTGTCTCCGAATGTCATACATGTATCTCCTGTCGCTTAACGCTGCCTGTTTTCTGTACACTATACCTACGGGCAACGACCTTGTCACACGCTGCCCCCTGTCGCCTTATTCAACTTCGCCTTACAAGACGTTTTTCAGAAAGAAATATTCATGTCCAACAACGACGCCTACAAGGAATTGCAGGAGCGCATGCGCGATATCCACAATCTGCGCGCGGCGGCAGCCGTGCTCGAGTGGGACATGGAGGTAAACATGCCGCCCAAAGGCGCCGCAGCGCGTGGCCGTCAGCTGGCTACGTTGTCGGCGTTGGCCCATGCGCAATTCATAGCGCCATCTGTGGGAACACTCATCGAGCGCGCCCGGGAACATCAGGACACCCTGACAGACGACGCGCGCGTCTTGTTGCGGGAAACGGCCTACGACTATCAACGGGCGGCGCGGATTCCCGAGGCATTCATGCGGCGCTTCGCAACAGCGCGTGCTGCCGCCTATCACGCCTGGATCGACGCGCGCAGGCAATCGAAGTTTTCCCTTTTTCTGCCGCACTTGGAAACACTGGTTTCTCTTTCACAGGAGAAGGCGGAACGACTGGGGTATGAAGGGTCGCCTTACAACGCGCTGCTGGAAGACTATGAGCGCGGCATGACCGTCGCGCAACTCGACACTATTTTCGGCGCGCTGGCGCCGCGACAACGCGCACTGGCAGCCCGCATCATGAACGCGCCGCAACAACCCGAGTTGTCCTGGCTTGAACAGACCTGGAGCGAGGAGAAACAGCTGGCGCTTACCGAACGCGTGTTGCGCGACATGGGGTACGCTTTTGACGCAGGCCGCCAAGACAAATCGGCCCATCCGTTCACCACGAATTTTTCCATTGGCGATGTGCGCATCACCACCCGCGTTGATCAGCGCGCCTTCTTCTCCGCGCTGTTCAGTTCGATTCATGAAGGCGGGCACGCATTGTACGAGCAGGGCTTCCGCGAAGAAGACGAAGGGACGCTCCTCGCCGAGGCGCCGTCCCTGGGCATGCATGAATCGCAATCGCGGTTATGGGAAAATATTATCGGTAGAAGTCTGCCTTTCTGGCGACACTATATGTCCGCGGCGCGAGAACTGTTTCCAGGGATGCTCGACAGTATTGCGCCGGAACAGGCGTACGCGGCGGCCAATCGCGTGACGCCGTCGCTCATTCGCGTTGAGGCTGATGAATGCACCTATAATCTGCATATTATATTACGCTTTGAATTGGAAACAGCGCTTATCGAAGGCGCGCTTGACGCGGCGGACATACCCGCCGCCTGGAATGAAAAGATGGCTTCCTGGCTCGGCGTCGAAGTACCCAACGACGCTGACGGCTGTTTGCAGGACATCCACTGGTCCCACGGCGCCTTCGGCTATTTTCCAACCTACGCGCTGGGCAACCTTTACGGGGCGCAATTGTTTGACGCCATGAGCGCTGATATCCCCGACGTAATGGAGCGGGTAGGCCGCGGCGAATTTGCGGACGTGTTGCGGTGGCTGCGCGACAACGTACACAGCGTAGGCCGCAGAAAGACCGCGCTCGAAATCATCGAAGACGTCACGGGAAGGCAGCCGTCAGCAGCGCCGTTCCTTACGTACCTGGAAACCAAATACGCGGCGTTATACGACCTCGCATAACGCCGGTTCGCAGCGAGAGAATAAGGATTACTTTATATTATGGCAACAGCGCCCTCCGATAAAAAGCCCTTTGAAAATGATACAACCGCCGCGCCATTGTGCCCGCCCTTACCGCAATCACGGAAAATATACGTGACCGGCGCCAACCCGGAGATGCGCGTTGCAATGCGGGAAATAACACAGCATCCCACGCTGGACGCCGACGGCCATGTACTCGAAGAGAATCCGCCGATTACGCTCTATGACACATCAGGGCCTTACACAGACCCGGCGGCAGTCATTGACCTGCGACGTGGATTGCCCGCGCTCCGTCGCCCCTGGCTCGAGAAAAGAGACGGGGTCGCGGCGACAGGGAACACAGACAACAGCCGTCCCACGGCATTTCCTGAATCGCGGCCCATCTACCGCGCGCGACCGGGCGCCGGCATCACGCAAATGTATTTTGCCCGTCAAGGCATTATTACCGAAGAAATGGAATATATCGCGCTGCGCGAGAACGCGCGCCTCGAACAATACCCCGAACTGTTGCGCGCGACGCCCGCGCCGGGACTGGACCATTTTGCGCCGATTACACCCGAACTGGTTCGCGACGAAGTGGCGCGCGGTCGCGCCATTATCCCGGCAAATATCAATCACCCGGAGCTCGAGCCCATGATTATCGGGCGGCGCTTTGCCGTAAAAATCAACGCCAATATCGGCAACTCGGCGCTGGGAAGCGACATCGAAGACGAAGTTGAGAAAATGGTGTGGGCCATACGCTGGGGCGCGGACACCGTCATGGACCTCAGCACCGGCGCGGATATTCACGATACACGCGAATGGATTCTTCGCAACGCCCCCGTCCCCATTGGCTCCGTACCCATTTACCAGGCCCTCGAGAAGACGGATGGCAACGTGGAAGGGCTTACCTGGGAAATTGTGCGCGACACGCTTATTGAGCAGGCTGAACAGGGCGTGGACTATTTCACCCTGCACGCAGCGGCGCTTCGGGATCACTTCCCGCTGACCAAAACACGACTGACCGGCATTGTCAGTCGCGGCGGCGCCATCATGGCTACATGGTGTATCGCCCATAACAAGGAGAACTTCCTGTATACACACTGGGATGAGGTATGCGACATCCTGGCCGCCTACGATGTGGGCGTATCCATAGGCGACGGATTGCGGCCGGGCGCCATCCGCGACGCCAACGACGCCGCGCAATTCGC
>SLFT01000128.1 GCA_007124105.1 Candidatus Hydrogenedentota bacterium
TACACCACCTCTTCGTGCCAGGTGTGCGCGTTCAGCCCGCGGCCGCCCATGGCGCGGTATAACCGGTCAAGTTCATTGGGCACGGCATACGCGGCGGCCTTGGTGGACTCGCGGGTTATTTCCTCGTAAATTTCTTGACGCTTGTCCGGGTCTGTCTCCTCGAAATGCTTCTCGTACAGATCAGCAATCCTGTCCAGGTGAACCTTTTCCTTTGCATAATCAAGCGTTCCAAGGCGTTCCGACCCCTTAAACAGCAGGTGCTCCATGTAATGAGCGAGCCCGGTCGTCTCCGGCGGATCATGCTTACTGCCCGCGCGTACCGCTATTTCGGCGTAAAAACGCGGCGTGTCCCGATTCACCGAGAGGTACACCTCCAGACCGTTTTCCAGCCGATAGATGTGCGTTTGAAGCGGGTCGTCTGCATGGGGGCCGCCCAGATGCTCGTAACCAGCGGCAGCCGCCCCGCCGCCGAGAAGCAAAAATACACAGGCCATTTCAAATAAGAATGCGCCTGGCGCGTACAAGCGACGAATACCATTCATAAATCAACTACTCCTGATAGCAAACGCGAGCGATGCCCGCAACCCAATTTAGCGCGAAACTTGTGGCACGTATCTTCAAAAAGGCGTGCATACGCCTGCATCTATTCATTGCCGCGGGGCAACTGTCTACATTTTGTATCCAGTAGGGTGGGTGAAGCGAAGCGAAACCCACCGTTCTACTGCGTCAGTTCACTTTTGAAGTCTATTGACAGACCGTTACGTCGCGGGTTTATATGTTGCTTCAGCCCACGAAAGCGCGAACAGCATAACTGGCCACGTATGTCGTAAACCCGGAAACGCCGGTATCGGCCTCTCGTTAAGTAACAACACGCGCTTGACACAGTATATGCCGCGCATTTCATTCTACACGGGACGCCGCCGTGTTATCCAGTATACGAGCGCATCCGCATAAGGAAATCAGGCGCTCTTCATGAGGGTGTGTCAGGCGTTTTGTTTTCCGGGCATATCGCAACCAGTGCATCAGCGCATACCCTGTCTTCACCTGGAAGCAGTGTACGCATGTCCAGCACCACGGCGTCGCCGGCGATACGCGCGATAACGGGCGGTTCGTGGCGACGCAAGTGCGCCGCCAGTGCTTCTGCGGAATGGCCCGGCACGGTAATGGCGATACACCAGGTCTTTATGGGTGTTGCCGGAAGTGACCCGCCGCCGAGCGCGCTTTCGCCTTCAACAATCCGCAGGGAAATACGCGCGCCTGCGCGGTTGACGCGCCGTCGAATTCCTTGTGCGCGCCGGTGTAACGCGTCCAGCGGCGCGGCCAGCATGGCGTAGGTGGGATTGGTCTTTGGCAGTGTGTCGGGGTCGAGGAACAGGCGCAGCGTATGTTCCAGCGCGATGTCGGCGCATTTGTCCACGCGCAACATGCGGGTGAGGGGATGGCTGCGGATGTGTTGTATCAAATCGGCGCGTCCCACGATGATGCCCGCCTGTGGGCCGCCGATGAGTTTGTCGCCGCTGAAACAAACCAGGTCGGCGCCCGCCGCGATGCTTTCGCCCGCCGTCGGTTCATGGTCCAGTCCGAAACGCTCGAGACCGATGAGCGCGCCGCAGCCGAGGTCGTCAATCAGCAGCAAGTCGGAACCCTGCTTCAAGGTCGCCAGCTCCGCCACGGACACGTCAGCGGTGAACCCGACAATCCGATAATTGCTCGGGTTCACACGCAGCAATGCCGCTGTATTTTCATTGATTGCGGCGGCATAATCGCGCAGATGGGTCTTGTTCGTTGTACCCACCTCGACCAGCCGCGCGCCGCTCTGGTGGATACAATCCGGCAGCCGGTAAGAACCGCCGATTTCGATGAGTTGCCCCCGCGACACCACAACTTCCTCGCCGGCGCACAAGGCGGCAAGCATCAGCAATGTTGCGGCGGCATTGTTGTTTACCACCATTGCGGCTTCCGCGCCCGTCAACTCACACAACAGCTGTTCAGTCTCGTAATTGCGCTTGCCCCGCCTGCCGTTCCCGAGATCAAGCTGCAGGTTACAGCAACGGTCCAGCTGCGCCAACGCTTCCGCTGCCGCCCGTGGAAGCACGGCGCGGCCCAAACCTGTATGCAGGATAATCCCGGTGGCGTTGATTACCGGACGCAACCGTTCCCGCTCGCGGTCAGCGATAGCGTCAACCACCGTCTTCACGACGGCGTCGCTTGTGGGCGCGCCGCCGCTCGCAGAAACGCGTGTTCGCTCGATGTCAAGCGCCCGGCGCAAGGCCGCCACAACACGCGCCCGGGGATGTCGCGCCAACAGCGCCGCAATCTCGGGCGTTTCCAGCAATGTAGTCATCGCCGGAAGTTGTCGCCGCGAATCCCCGTCATTCGGTGTGGAACATGTTTTATCGCTCATTGGGCGCCTTGTCGGTTGTCTTCTGTGGCCAACAACAAAAACTCCGGTGGCCTTTTAGCCAAGTGTCAGCCGCACCTCTATTCATCATAATCGGTTTCTTACCGTCATTCCCGCAAAAGCGGGAAGCCAGAAAAGCGTACCGGTCAACAGACCAGCACTCTTCTTCTAGCCCGTATATTTCAAAAAAAGCAAGCGTACTTCCTCGGGCGGCCAAAAAATGGCGGAGGTGAATGGGAGTCGAACCCACCCGTCGCCGTGAAGCGACACAACGGTTTTGAAGACCGCGGGAGCCACCGGGCCCCAGTCACCTCCCAACATGCTCGTTACACCTGCGGTGACGCCGTCCGTCATACTGCCGATGCATCACAAATCATAATAATGCATTGACGCACCCATTGCAACTCTTGACACGTGAAAAGTTGTTCATGCGCTTTGTGACTCCGTTGTAACCACTAAAAATATAGACGCGGCAATGGATGCCAGCACACGGGTTCAGGAAACCAACATCTTCGGCATGAAACACTTTTTCGCTACCGCGTTTGTGGAGGCGCAAAGCAAACATTTCGGCGATCCGGTAATGGAGTTGGCGTGAGCATCATTACATCAACTCTTCGCCTCACTCGCATGATGCCAGGCAAGGTTGTCACTGGCAACAGTTATCTTGTAGACTATTCGGTGAAAGAAGAGTAAAAGCCATACGCTTTGACGGTTACAATGCTTATTGGGAGAAATCGTTTCGTACGCCAGTGGATGTTAAACGGTCAGGAAGGTCATGTTATGTACGTAGCTGCTGTTGGGAGCGCTTACATTTCCAAGAAATAAGACCGTGGTAATGACCAGAACAAAAAGGAGGAACAGGAATATGAAGCACACGAACAAGGTTTTGGGCATGATGTTAATTGTCGCTCTAATGCTATTTTATGCGGCAGAACCCGTTGAAGCAAGATCAAGGCGTTCGCAACGCGGGCGGGAAACACAAACAGCAACGCCGTCCGCAGAAGCGTATCCACCGTATTCCGGCGTAAAACAAATCATTGCTGTTTCGGATTTCGACAGCGTGTGGCAAGTGGGCCATGGCTCCGATAGTGCTATTTTGTCTGCCATGCTGGCGGAAGAACTTGTCAACTGCGGCAGGTTTATCGTTGTCGAACGTCGTAATCTTGACGACATACTCGCCGAACAGGAACTTTCGGCGGCGGGTATGACAACAGAACA
>SLFT01000287.1 GCA_007124105.1 Candidatus Hydrogenedentota bacterium
GCGCATCACTATCGCCACCACACTCACCGACCACAAGCAATTTCCCGCATCGGCTTTCGCAGAACTCTATCGACGTCGCTGGTATATCGAACTCTATTTCCGGGATATTAAAATCTCCATGGGTATGGATGTTCTGCGTTGCCTGACCCCGGAAATGGTCGAAAAGGAAGTCATGATGTACATCATTGCCTACAACCTTATCCGCGCCACCATGATTGAGGCGGCACAAGCAGCACAACAGCGCGTGGAACGCATCAGTTTCAAAGGCACTTGTCAAGCCTTGCGCGAATGGGCGCCTATACTTGCCATCGTAAATGATGACGACGCAAATACACTGTACAGGGCAATGCTGTTGGCAATAGGCAGGGCGCCCCTGCCCTATAGACCTAACCGAAGTGAACCGCGCGCAAAAAAACGAAGACCCAAAAACTACCAATTGCTGAATAAACCAAGGAGGCAATTCAAGGAGATTCCACATAGGAGCAAATATGTCAAGTCCGCTTATGTTAGCGCCATTCTATACTGTCCCCGGAATTCCCACACGCACCCCGTAGAAGCGTCTGCCAGACGCTTGATGACACACGCGCAAGGATGTCGCGTCTACGACTTACACGCAGGTTGCCGTTAACAGCGTGTTGGTACACGTCGAAGTCGGCGGACCAGCGCAGTGGCTGATATGGCCTGAGATTCGCAGGCGCAGCGGCACTCTGATGATATATACGGGTTACGGAACAACACGACAGCAGCGGCACAAAAACTGTATAATAACGACGAACAACAGGTAACGCATGAAGAACCGCCGGATTACTGCTTATGACAAACATTGCAGAAAAAAATGTATTGTGGATAACCGCGGATGAATTTCGGCCCGATTGCCTGGGTGTCGCGGGCAATCCCGTTATCCAAACGCCCAACCTTGACATGCTGGCGCGGGAGGGCGTGTTGTTTGAGAACGCCTTTTGTCAGGCGTCGCCTTGCGCGCCCAGCCGCATGTCGGTTCACACGGGGCGCTATATGTGTTCGACAGGCGTGGTGGACAATATGACGCCTCTTGCGGAGGCGGACGACAATGTGGCGATGCATTTGCGGCGGCACGGCTTTGAACCAGCTATTCTTGGCTATAACGACTACGCCCGCGACCCGCGCACCCTGTCGGAAGATGATCCGGGACATACGTCTCTTTCTTACGACTTCTTCCTCCCTGGATTCGATGTAGCGCTCAAGCATGAATACGACAGCCCGGAATGGTACGCGTGGCTGCGCGAGCGGGGCTATCCCGCCAACGTGTGCAACTGGGATGTCATGTATAGTTATGCTGTTCCAGAGGAGGGCCCCGGCGATCATTTGCCGCTGCGTTATCCCGCACATTACAAGGCTGAACACAGCGAGGCGCAGTTCGTAACAACACGCGCATTGGAGTACCTGGAATCCCGGCAAACGAACCCCTGGGTGGTCAGCGTCAACTACATCAAGCCGCACAGCCCGTATATATGTCCTGCGCCCTACCATGCCATGTATGATCCCGCCGATATGCCTCCGCCCGTGCGACGGCCCGAGGAAGCGGCAAACGACCACCCGTACATCTCGCGTTGCCGCAACGATTGGGCGCAGACATCGTTGCGAGACGAGCGGGACTGGCGCGAGTTGCGCGCCTGCTATTATGGAATGGCAACAGAACTGGACGCCTGTATAGGCCGCTTATTTGACTATCTCAAACGGTCCGGGCAATGGGACAACACACTCATTATCTTCACTTCCGATCATGGCTCTTATCTGGGAGACCATTATCTGGCTGACAAGCCCCACTACTATGACGCCGCCATGGGCATCCCGCTTCTTATCCGGGACCCCAGCGCCGAAGCCGACATCACACGCGGCACCCGGTTAGACGGATTCGTGGAAGGCGTTGATCTCGCGCCAACGGTATGCCAGTTTCTGGGCGTACCGGCTCATGAACGGTTCCAGGGACGCAGCGTTCTTGACGCGCTGCGTGGTCGGCGCGACGCACAACTAAAAAACGAGGCTTTTTATGAGTTCTACTATTACAATCTGTTGCGAACGCAAGCGGGGTGTTGTCCCGAGACGTGTCGGTTGTGGGTAGTCCGCGATCATGAGTATAAGTATGTGCAATTTGGCGAGGCGGACATGCCGTCGCAACTTTTCGACCTGCGCAACGACCCGGGCGAATTTCAAAATCTTGCCGATGAGCCGCGCTGCGCCCCGCTTGTGGCGGCATACTGTCAGCGCTTGCTTCAATGGCGGATGCGCAATGAAGATTACCGCATGGAACAATGGGCGCGGCAGTACCGTTGAATAGAGGCGGGCACTGTCAACACCGTTCACGCGACGACAGTTTTGTATGGGACTTATGGGAGTGATGAGAAAGAATCCGGCTTTACTTCTGGGTTGCGGGCAAGGCCCGTGTTAGTCCAGTTTATCCCACAGTATCCGACGGCAATCCCCGCAGCATATCCATGAGTTTCGCCTGTATTTTGTCGGCGGCGCGGGGTTCCAGATAGCTGGAGCGCGCGCGCCAGGTTTCGTAACCGCCCAGGGCGTGTTGGGCTGCCGTAGGTAAATACCCGTTGTAGCCATTGGCGAGGGCCACGGGAAATGTTTGCGGGAATGGGCTTTCTGCCTTCAAATGCAGTCCTATCTCGACAAACACTTCGCAGGGGATGGCGGCGATAGCGACATCGCCGATGCGCAGGGCTTGCAGCGGCACGGACACCTCTTCGGGATACTCGCGCAACAGCAGCGTTTCGCGGGCATAGATTTCCTCCAGGCTTTGCATCACGTCGCTTTCGGCGGCATCCACAATGGCCTGCGCGCGCGTTATTTCCTCGGCGCTCGGAAGGCGCGCGCCCAAAGTGATGTCGCTGTTTACTGCCGCCAGGGCTGTAGTGTCATGAAACGATACGCTTTGGTAAACATCATGCACCGCTTCCGCGACTTTCGCCGCCACGGCGTTCATCTTTTCGTAGGGCGCGTAAGACGCGCCAGGTTCCCGAAAATTGATGTTGTTAATGTCGGCGCTTGCGCCGTTGGTCAGCATGGCCACAAAAGGCGCCTCTTCAATGTCGGCGTCGAACCGTTCCGTCAGCGCCCTGGAAAAACAGCCGAAATAGTCCGCGGACATGGCGGCGCCGTCCGTGCCGCCTACATAATGCAGGGCGTAATTGGCCATCACGGCCAGCGGCGTACCATCGCTGCGGCGTACGACAATGAAAGGAACCTTGGGGTCGGTCGGTCCCGCCGGTTCGATCAAGTCCTCGCTTGCCCGGGGCGGATTCATGCGCACCTGGTCGGTGGTTTCGCCGAAGGGATTGGCCGGTATGCTTCCCGGCTTCATAAACCAGCGGCGGTTGAAAACTTCATCGGGCACAGCGCCGACGCCCCAACCGATCTGCGCGGGCGCAAGTTCCCGATACGCTTCACAAACGCCGTCAACAATGGCCTTGATTAACACGACGTCATACCCTGGAACGGGGTCGCTCTGGAATATGGAGACGGCGCTTGGCGCGGAATGGGTGTGCGTGGCCGCCATCATCATATTCGCCTGTGGAATGCCTGTGGCGTCATGAATACGCGCTTTTGCGGCGTCGAATATA
>SLFT01000452.1 GCA_007124105.1 Candidatus Hydrogenedentota bacterium
ATTTTTAATGGTTGATTGGAAACTCAGTCCTTCTTATCGGGACTCCATAATGCGCGGTATCCCAGATGCTGCGCGTACAGGTCCAGCAGCGCCATTGCTGTAAACGCTTCCGCCACGGGCCATACCCGCGCAACAATGGTTGGGTCGCGTCGGGTTACGGCGCTTAGTTTTGCGTTCTCAATAGATACCTTGTCAATGGTGTGCTGGTCTTTGGCGATTGTTGGCGTCGGTTTCACCGCCAGCCGCGCTACCAGCGTCTGACCCGTGGCCAGGCCGCCCGTTACGCCGCCGGCGTTGTTGGACTCGAAATGTACCTTGCCGTCCGTGGCGCGCAGCTGGTCGTTGCATTCCGAGCCGCGCATGTCTTTCACCGCGTAGCCCGCGCCGACTTCCACCGCCTTGATGGTGCCAATGTTCATCAAACGGCCCAGTTCGCCGTCCAGCTTGGTGAAGACCGGTTCGCCAAGCCCTTCGGGCAGCCCGGTGGCGATCACCTCGACCAGGCCGCCGCTCGAATCGCCTTCATCCCGGATTTCGAGAATCCGTTTTTCCATGGCGAAGGCGGCGTCCACATCAGGGCAGTTCATAGTGGGATGGACGCCATGCTCCTTGCTGATGGCTGCGGCGTCCATTTTACGTCCCTTGTCCTGGATATCAATAAGGTTCTTCTCGAGTTCGGCCAGTACGGCGGCCTTCTCAAGAAAACGCATGTCCGTGGTGTAGCGTCCGTCCGTGAACAACCACTCATAAATGGGATCGTAATCACGACGAACCTGCCGGAACTTATCCACTTTTTCGCGGGCAGCGTCCACCGAAACATCGCCCATCTTCACGCCCGCCGCCTCTTTCACGTAAGAGAAGACTTCAATGCCATGCTTCTTCAGCAGATGACGCGCCACAGCGCCCGCCGCCACAATGGTCGAGGTGTAGCGGCCGCTGAAAAAGCCCGCGCCAATGCTGTCGTCCCATTCGCCGTACTTCTGATAGGAAGCGTACGAAGCGTGCCCCGGGCGGGGGGTACGGTTGGTGGTCTGATACTGTTCAATATGAACAAAATGCCGGTCAAGGTTTGGAATGAGAATAACCAGCGGAGTGCCGTTGGTGTAGCCCTTGTTAGAAAAACCCGGCATGGTATCCGCGGCATTCACGCCGCTGTAAATAATGGGCACATCCGGCTCGCGACGGGGCGACGCCAATTCGCTTTGCCCAGGCTTGCGCGTCAGCAATGCCGCATAAATATCCTTCTCGGTAATGTACAATCCAGGGGGTACGCCCTGCAAATGAACGGTGAGGCCATCCTGATAACTGCCGCCGGCCACGGTAGTCTGAAACATTTTCCCATAACTGCAACCTAACATTGATATTCTCCTTGTTTCTCTTTCCAGCCAATTCGGCAATCGCTGCATCATGCGCGGCAACTGCACCATACACATAAATAACTATATATCACTTCCGTTCCTGTAAAGTTGGGGGATAATAATATATCGCCGACCTGTGAGTCAACATTAAGCCGGGACGCGCAACAAGTGAGTGAAGCGCCACGGCAAAAGTTGCTTGCTTTACGCGAGATGCCCTATAATGCGCGGCCAGTTAATTAAACTGCCATTTTTTGTGGGACTGCCGCCCGATTGTAGCGACGACTTGCCATCACCATGCGATGATGAGCGCCATCCCTTGTTAAAAACGCAAAGTGTATGAAACCCGGGACCGGCAATTGTCAGTCCAGCAATCTCACCGGGGTTTTTCTTGCGGCTGCGATGGCGTACTTGCCACGGGCACGACGAAATCCGATGCGCTGTGCAGTTTGTGGTTCGCATGGATTCCCCTACTGCTGTCGCAGCATGATTGTTGACAAGCCTGTTGTGACAATGCGCTTTTGGGTGCGATAACCATCCCACGCGCTGTTGGGTGTATCCGATTTACTTTCAAACAACGGCGTCAGATATGATTAGCGCCGCCACAACATCCGACAGAACTTATAAGAAAGGAACAATGCGTGAATATTGTAATGATGGGCCCCAAAGGCGCTGGAAAAACTACGGTCGGCGCCGCATTGGCTGAAAAACTCGGGCGTCCCTGGGTGGATACCGACCGTATTATCGAGGAAATAGACGACAAGAAGCGGAGCTGCCGCGACATATTCAAGGAAGAGGGCGAGGACGCGTTTCGCGCGCTCGAGCGCCAGGCGGCGCAACAGGCCGCTGAATTGGCGTATCACGTTATCCTCACCGGCGGCGAGTTGATGATGCATCCTGATTCGCGGCGGCCGTTGCGCCGCAAGGCCGTGCTTATCCTGCTGAAGGCGCAGCCGGCCACGCTCTGGGAACGGGCCACAAAGGCCGGCATCCCCCCCGCATTTCTCGGTGAAGACGGTCAGGAACGTTTCTTCGAACAATGCGCGCATCGCGAGGAGGTATTGACGCCGTTCGCCGATGTTGTGGCGGACACCACAGGCGCCGCTCCCGAGGAACTTGCCGCGCAGCTTGCGGACAGGATCGGCGAGGAACTGGCCCTGCGTAGCCATGTAGCCAACACCTACGGCGAGATTATTCATTGCACCACCTTCGGCGAGAGTCACGGTCGCGCCATTGGCGTAGTGCTCGACGGCGTCCGTCCGGGCGTCCCCTTCGACAGTGCGGAGATTCAAGAACAACTGGACCGCCGCAGACCAGGCCAAAGCAAGGTGGTCACCCAACGGCGCGAGGCGGATGCCGTTGAAGTGTTGTCAGGCGTATATGAAGGCAAAACTACGGGCGCGCCGCTGGCCATGATCATTTACAACCAGGACCAACGCTCGCGGAACTACGACGACCTGAAAGACCTGTTCCGACCCGGCCACGGCGACTTCACTTTCTACCGCAAATACGGCTGGCGCGACCATCGCGGCGGCGGGCGACAATCGGGACGCGAGACTGCTACGCGCGTGGCGGCGGGCGCGTTCGCGCGGCAGACGCTCGACAAGCTGGACGTACGCATTGTAGCGCACGCCGTTGAGATTGCGGGTATACGCGCCAATCGCTGCGAGCATGATTTTATCGAAAAGAACCCCGTTCGATGCGCTGATCCCGACGCGGCGCCTTTGATGGAAGAGGCCATCTTGAACGCCCGTTCGCGCAAGGATTCGGTGGGCGGCGTTATCCAACTCGAGGTGTACGGGCTGCCCCCGGGACTTGGCGACCCCGTTTTCGGCAAACTGGATGCGCGTCTGTGCAGCGCCATCATGACCATCGGCGCCGTAAAAGGCGTGGAAGTGGGCGACGGGTTCGGCATCGCCAGACTCTCCGGTTCCGAGGCGAACGATCAGATGGACGAAAACGGATTCAAGAGCAATCATCACGGCGGCATCCTGGGCGGCATATCCAGCGGCGCGCCGGTGATTATGCGCGTGGCGGTAAAACCGACAGCCTCCATAGCGACAAAGCAGGACACCATAACCGTGGGCGGCGAGAATTGCACTGTGGAAGTGCGTGGACGTCATGACCCCTGTATAGTCGTGCGCGCCGTGCCCGTGGTAGAAAACATGGCCGCATTTGTGTTGCTCGACGCTTTCGAGATGCAGGCGCGCCTGAACCCCCAATGGGCAAGCGAGCATTATAAGGTTTGACGGGCCG
>SLFT01000536.1 GCA_007124105.1 Candidatus Hydrogenedentota bacterium
CAATGTCGCCTTCTGCTTGAGGGTAAGCGCGTTGGCGTTAAGCGCCATCAGCCCCAGAAGCATAATCAGTGCTGTAATGCGCATAAACATGTCCGATTTCCTCCTGTATCCTTAGTTGAAGAAAGCGCCGGCGCCCGGTTCATGGCGTGTTATAGGCGGCCTTACGGCCTATTCCATTTTTTCCAGCGGCTGCACGTTGCCCTGGATGAACCCGTCCGCGAGACGTACCGGCGCGGCCCAACGCACAGCGTTGTGAATCACCTTTCGGATATGTTCGTTGAAATAGATGGGGAACGTTTCGTGGCCGGGCCGGAAATAGAAAACCTTGCCCGCTTCGCGGTGCCAGCAGCAACCGCTGCGAAACACTTCGCCGCCTTGAAACCAACTGATAAACACCTGCTGGTCCGGCTGGGGAATGCCAAAAGGTTCGCCGTACATTTCGGTGTTCGGCAACTCGATATATTCCGGTACGCCGTCTACGATCGGGTGCGACGGATCAACCACCCAGAGCCGCTCCTTCTCGCCGTCCTCGCCGTATTCGCGCCACTTCAGAAAACAGCCCGTGCCCATAAGACGCATGAATGGCTTGGACATGTGTCCTGAATGCAATACAATAAGGCCCATTCCAGCGAGTACGCGTTTTTGCACGCGTTCGGCATTCGCATCGGTAACTTTGTCATGCGCTGTATGTCCCCACCAGGTCATGACATCGGTATTGTCCAGAATGGCGTCGCTGAGTCCTTGGTCGGGGTCAGCCAGTTCGGAATAATGTACTGACGCAATGTCCGACTGTTGTTCAAGGTACTGGCCAATGGCTTTCCCCATGCCGTCCGGGTAGACAGCCTGACAGCGCGGCAGTTCCTTCTCATGAATCCCTTCGTTCCATACCGTTACGCGTATTCCTGCGCTCATTGCATATTCCTTTCGTGGTTATCTCGCCTTTATGGGCGCGATGCGTTTTCAGGCGGTTCCTGGGAATAAGTAACACTAGCGTGTGTTCCCTGTATTATAATAGCAGATGTGGCGTATCGTTATAACCCCTGGACATCAGGATTGAACGGGGGCGCAAAAAACTTAAAAGGAGTAATGTTATGGAAGAAGTAGTAGCCATTTTCTTTTTTATGTGGTTTTTCATGTTCATGGTGATAATCGCCGCGACAACGTGATGTTCCAACCCGAAGCGTTTACGGGCTAGGTTTAGCATGGGCGCTGATTATATCTTTCAGTATGGGCGTAAATGCTTCTGAGAAAAGGCTGTTGCCTTTGGGTGTCGGGTGGCCGTCCAGTTCAAAGTATAAGTCCGGGTCGTTCTTGTGGGCGCGGAACTGTTCTGTTACCTCATAAAACGGTACGCTTGCCAGTTCGCAGGCCATGCGGATGCCCTCGTCCATGCCGTCGGTTTCCAATAACCATGCGGGCATCACGTAGCCTACGCGCGCCATGTTTTCCAGCGCGACGCGGTTTACGTAGGGGCCTTCCGGGACGGATGCCACAACTACGCGACAGTCATACTGTTCTGCCATATCTTTTATGCGCGCAAAACGGGCTGCCGCGCGCGCGATGCAGACCTGTGTCCATGGGTCTTCCGGGTCAATCGCTTTTGTATACGCGTCCGGGTCTTGCATGGCCAGATCAATCATATAGGGGTTCAGCATTCCTCCCAGAAAGGCCTCTTTCACCGGGTCTTCAAGGGCGTTGAAACGCGTTTGTTGTTCAGGCGTCATTGCTTCAACGAAATTTTGTGCTGTGTTCGCTGTCCAGCGGCGATTATCTTCGGCGGTCGTGGTTTGCGGTGGGAAGTCCTCGTGTGTGCGTCCGGCGAAGGCGCGTTCCCGACGCAAGTCGCGCATGAACCGGGCCAGGTTCGGGTACAGCGTGCGCGCCTTATCCCAGAATGTCGAAGCGGCGGGGCCGGTCGTTTCGGGGCCGGCGTCGCGCAGGTCGTTGCCCTGGAGCATGGCGACAATCACGAGGTCAGGGCGCAACAGCGGTATCGCCTGCTCAGCCAGCTCGGCGTAGAAGGGGGGGCCCGCGCCAGGTTTGCCCAGGTTGAGCACCTCCACGTTATAGCCGGCGTCCCGGAGTTGGTTTTCAACCAGGCGCGGCCACGCTTCTTCAAGTGCGACGCCCCACCCATAAGTGTAAGAATCGCCAATAGCAAGAATCCGATAAGCGTCGCCCCGTTCGCGCGGCAGTTCCCGCTCGCGCAACCCCAGCGCATTGGTGTGAACCGTGTATTCAAAATCCACGGTCTTGAAATGTTGTTCAGCAAAGGGCGGAAAAATCAGTTCAATCGCCTCCGGCAAATCCGGGGGACGCGTTATGACGCCAAGCGCCCTGTCGGCGCCAATAGTGGCGATAAACACAAACGCCACTGACGCCAGGACGAGAAACAGATTCTTTATCGGCGTTCCTGATTGTTTCATCTGAAAGTTCCTTCGAGTCGGGAGAATATAGTGAGGGGATTATCCCAAAGCCGTGCGGCCGATGCAAACCGCCGCGACGCCTTTCAGTTTGTAACCCGTTCCGTTGCGTATCCCCGGAGGTGCGCCGCGAGCGCTTGGTTCCAGCGGCGGTAGCCCTCGTCGCTCAAATGCAGAGCGTCCGCAAGATAACACGCGGGATCGGGCTTCCCCTGCTCGTCGAGCAGCAAAGCCCCCAAATCCAGATAGGATACGTTATCTTGTGTTTCCGCATACGCGGCCATCAGCGCGTTTGCCGCTTGCATGGCTGGATACAGTTCCCAACGGCTGCCGCTTCCTTTGATGCCCAGGATAACAATGTGGCTTGTCGGCGCAAGCAAATGCAAACGCTGTACCGTGGCGACACAATCCGCAAACGTCCATTCAGGCGATTTACCGCTGGCGATATCGTTGTCGCCGGAGTACAACACGATGACATCCGGCTTGTGTACGCCGAGGATACGGTCGGCAAACTGAAACACGTCCCAGAATTGCGAGCCGCCAAATCCGCGATTCACCGTTGTCATGTCTGGAAAAGCCGCGGCCACCGGCCATAAGCGCGCCGTGGAACTGCCCGTGAACAAAATACCGTCAGCCATGGGCGGCATTTGCTCATCCGCCTCGACAAATGTCATGATCGCTTCTTTCCAGCGGTTTTCGGGCCACAGAAGGACGATATCATTGCTGGTCGGGTCGCGGGTAATATCCGCGCCCTGCAGTGTCAGGATGCCCTGCGCATAGGTGTATGAGATAGCGTCGCCCGTAGCTGCGCACGTCACCGCTTCCGGCTCGGGAACATAACGCACACAAACAGCATCTGTCCATTTCTCGGGAACACGCAACAGCCATCTGTCCTCAGAAATCCCAATCGCCGCTGTCTCCGGAATAACGCGACTTATGGGCGCTGCGGGAAACGAAATCATGGTTGCCTCCGTTGTGTCCGCGCTTGCCGTGGACAAAGCACTAATGGCAATGATAGTCCATGTACACGATAAGGAGAGTTTTCCAAGAGCAGTCATTGCGTTGTACTTTCTGGCTGTGTCGCGCGATCCATCATTCGACGCTGGAACCGCTTAGTCACGATTGTTCGGTTTACTACGTTTCAGTTTCTATGATTCGCAGAAGTTATTGCTATCCACAAGAACCA
>SLFT01000206.1 GCA_007124105.1 Candidatus Hydrogenedentota bacterium
ACGTTTTCCGGTGGGTTCCGCTTCGCTTCACCCACCCTACAGAATCGAAAATTGTAATTTAAGAAGACATCATGCTAGTCAGTTACTTTTTTCAATGATAGTAAAGAGGCAATAACGCGCCGATTGACAGAAGGAAATACAGACAATGGCCAACACCTTTTCGAGAATGAACGCATCAGCGGCAACCCTGACCAAGAACCGCACCATGGACTCCGTCACGCCCAGTTCGGGCCTTTGCGTCACCTGCGTGGACGGCTGCATCGGCATGTGCGAAGTGGGCAAGTCGGCCTATCGCGGTCATGAAGTGCTGTATCCGCAGCCCTACGGCGTAATCACCACCGCCGCCGAGAAGAATTATCCCGTGGACTACTCGCATTTCAATATCATGGGCACGGCGGTGGGCGCGCACGGCATCGAGGCGGACAGCGACAAGGCCGTGTTCCCGGCGGTGAACCTCGAGGTGCGCTTCGGTCATGACAACGGCCTGAAATACCGCTATCCCTGGCAGATTCCGGGCATCGGCTCCACGGACGTTGCCAAGAACAACTGGGAAGGGCTGGCCATTGGCACCGCCCTGGCCGGCACGGGACTCACCATTGGCGAAAATGTGGTGGGCATGGATGAAGAGGCGGTAATCAAGGATGGGCGCGTGGTGGACACGGTGGACTTGAAACGGCGCGTGAAGTTGTTTCAGGACCATCAGCAGGATGGTTACGGCGCTATCATCGTTCAGGCCAACGTGGAAGACACGACGTTGGGCGTTCTCGAATACGCCATCGAAAAGCTCGACGTGCAATGCGTGGAACTGAAATGGGGCCAGGGCGCCAAGGATATTGGCGGCGAGGTGAAAATAGACGATCTTGAGAAGGCGCAACGGCTGTATGAGCGCGGTTATGTGGTGTTGCCCAATCCCACCGACCCGGATGTTATAAAAGCCTTCGAGCACGGCGCGTTCAAGGCCTTCGAGCGCCACTCCCGCGTGGGTATGGTTGATGAAGAAGCGTTCGCGGCGCGCATCGAGGGACTGCGCCGCGCCGGCGCGAAATATATCTTTCTGAAGACCGGCGCGTACCGACCCGCCGACCTGGCGCGGGCCATCCGCTACGCGTCGCGTTATAAACTTGACCTGTTGACCGTGGACGCCGCCGGCGGCGGCACGGGCATGAGCCCCTGGCGCATGATGAACGAATGGGGCGTACCGCCGGTGTATCTCCATTCGCTGTTGCAGCAATACGCCGATCGCCTTGCGACGCGGGGCGAATACCTGCCCGCGCTCGCGCTGGCGGGCGGCTTCTCCTTCGAGGACCAGATTTTCAAGGGGCTTTCCCTCGGCGCGCCCTATGTGAAACTTATCGGCATGGCCCGCGCGCCGGTCGCCGCCGCAATGGTCGGCAAAACCATCGGCCGCACCATCGAGGCGCAACAGGTGCCCGTGTACATCTCGCGTTTCGGCAACAACAAAGACGATATTTTCGTCACCGCCGTTGAACTGCGCCGCAAATTCAAGAACAACGGTTTTGACGATATTCCGACCGGCGCCCTCGGGCTGTATACCTATTACGAGCGTCTGGGACAGGGGCTGCGCCAGCTCATGGCCGGCAGCAGGAAATTCGCCTTGAACTATCTCTCGCGCGACGACCTCGCCGCGCTCACCCCTGAAGCGGCCCAAATCTCCGGCATCCAGTACATCATGGACGCGGACAAGGAAGAGGTAGACGCCATTCTCAGGTAAGCAAGCGTTGTCCGGACGCGTGAAATAAGCATGCCAACGCGGGCCTTGCTCGAAACCTAATGTAACGCGGTGTGTGTGGCCCGAGCCGAAAAAGGCCGCAGCGGTTCATGAGCCTGTCGGCCCCGTAAACAATGGAAATGTTTGCGGCATCACCCGATACTGCTCGATAGCCTGTTATGGCAAGGAAAAAAATGCTTGTCAAACTGTTACCGCAAGTGCGTTGCGGTTTTGCGTACGCGTGTTTGAACTGGGTCCAGTTCAAGCAATTGCATCATTTCTTTGGGTTTGACCAGACGTCCGTCGTGTAATCGGGTGGTGAACTGTATGCGCGCATTACCATTGTCAAGCGGCATTACCTCAAGAGCCGTTACCAGTGGACGTAAATCCAATGTGATGGTCTTGCGCCCAGGTCCGGCGCTGCTTCTACTCCCGCGGCTCTTGACGGAACGTTCCACGAACCATTCGGGCTGCGCGCGCAGCGTCCCCACACGTTGACACACGTCTTCGCAGCGCTCAGTGGTGATGAGTGCGTATTCGACTCCGACCTGCGCGGCCATGAGCGCGGTGGCGCGCAGGTCCGTCTCATGGGCTTCGTAGGCGTGAAGCCCTGGCGGCAGGTTTTCTCGGAGCACGCGCAAGAGGTCTTCGGGCGTCCGTCGTTCATACAAAACGGCATCCATCAACTCCGCTTCGCTCTCCTCGCCCACGGGCAATGCGGCGGCAAACGTTACTTTTGGATGCGCATGAAAGCCCTGCGAGTACGCGAGAGGCGCCTGGGCGCGACGCAACGCGCGTATCCACGCCTGTGCTGTCTCGAGATGGCTGAGGAAACGCAACATGTCTGTCCGCCCGACACGAAACCGTATCCGCTGCACGCCTTCTGGTGTATCCGGCGGCGGGATTGCGTGAAGCGTACTTGAATCTTCCGCGTCAGGAGCGGTTGCGGCGCGGGCCTGCATTTCATTGCATTGCGCGGCGGCGCGCCGGTTCGCGCCGCACCGATTGCATACGCCGTTGCGACAATCCAGCGTATGTTTTCCTTCCAGGGCCTGGCGCCATTCATCGAGCAACGCTTCCTTGCTTACTTGCGCGTCAATATGCTCCCAGGGCAAGGGCGCATCCGTCATACGTTCACCGAGCGCTCCCGCCGTATCGTAACCGGTATCGGCAATAGCCGCGCGCCAGGCGTTGAAATTTAACCGTTCTTCCCAGGTCTCGAAACCGCCGCCATGACGCAACACTGATGCCAGCAAAGGCGCCGCCCGGCGGTCGGCGCGACTGAGTAGTCCCTCGATATAGGAGGCTTCGGGCGCATGGCGCCCAAATTTTATACCGCGACCAATCTTCCCGAACAAAACGCCTAAGTGCTGCTGCCGTGCGCGGGTCTCCTCAAGCCCCAGCTGGGCCGTCCATTGGAACGGCGTGAAGGGCTTGGGCACAAAGGTAGAGACGCCCGTGCGCACCATGGCATGCTTGTTAATGCGACGGCCTGCCTCAAGTACACGTCCGCACAAATCGGCGATTGCGGCGACATCGGCGTCCGTCTCCGTGGGCAACCCAATCATGAAATAGGTTTTGATATGCCGCCAGCCGCGCCGGAACGCGTCTTCCGCCAGCTCGACAAGTTGCGCGTCTGATACGTCCTTGTTTATGACAGCGCGCAACCGCGACGTACCCGCCTCGGGCGCGAACGTGAGACCGCTACGCCGTTTATGGGACACGAAATCGGCCAACTCCACAGAAAAGCGATCCAGTCGCAGCGACGGCAGCGACAGGGAAGCCTGCTGTTCATGCACTCGGGCAGACGCCTCGCGCAACAGTCGATCTATCTGAGAATGGTCACAGGTGGACAGGGACAGCAGCGTGACAGCC
>SLFT01000501.1 GCA_007124105.1 Candidatus Hydrogenedentota bacterium
GATAACGGTTGTTACAAGTGTGTTGTGTAGGTTCTATAGTGGCCTTGAGGCGCTCGGAACAGTGTGAGGCGCAGTGCGCTTTTCCCTTCAGCTGCCGGATAAGCGGACAGGTCAAGCGACAGTTCAACGGCGGACAGCGGGCTAATAACAATGGGGCCGTGTAAGTGGGCCGGCATGTCCTTGTATTCCCAGGGGGCCTCTGTGTATTCGGGCCGTATTATTGTGTTGTCTTCATCCAGCAACTCGAGCAGCAGCCCATAGTTGACGACAGGATCACGCGGCAATTGTTCCCCATCATAAGGAACGTTCAACAAAACGGCGTTATGGGTACTGTTAATGCATCTGACGCGTACGCGTCCAGTATCCAAGGGTATAATTTCCAGTTCTATTTTTCCCCAGTTGTATACGTAGTAGAATCCAGAGGCCGCTATCAGAAAGCAGAAAATCAGTGCGATGACCAGTGATATTCGGTCCGAACGCTCCGTTCGTTGCAGGAAAGCGTGGTAAGCCCTGACAGTCAGGGGCTCATCACTATCTTTATAGAAAGATGTCTGCGGCTCTCTTCCCGGGGTTCGTGTTGTTGATTGGCGCTTGCCGTATTCATTGTGTGCCAGGCGTTCGAGGGCTGCCGCGTATTGGTGGAGCGGCAGCGTCGGCAGTGGCTGTTCAGCCTCATTGCGCAAGATGCGCAGTATATGTTCGTAATAGGTTGCCGCTGAACATGCCTGTTCAAACGCCTCTACTAGTTGACGCGCTTTTTCGTTGAGTCTATGCGCCGCTTTTTCGTTGCGAACGGAGTGCGCCGGTAACGCGTTGCGTTCATGCTGTGCGCGCTGCGCGTCCGTGATTGCGTTATCCCGCAGTGTGATAACAGAATCAGTCAGCGTCTCAACAGCCTTCTTAGCCTGCTTATACTGTTCTTGTACGTATTGTTGCGGCGACTGCAAGATGTTGCCCGGGGGCATGTCTTTTGCGGTACAGGAATTGCCGGCGACAAGTTGCCTGGCTCTGCGAAGCCAGCCCAACGCCAGGATTGCGCGCTGCTCGATAGAGGTATCAATCACGTTTTTGCCTGTTTTGCAGCGCAGCTGCAACGAAATCGCGAAACAGGGGTTGTGGATGCAACGGTTTGCTCTTGAACTCCGGATGAAACTGTACTGCGCAGAACCAGGGGTGGTCGGGGATTTCCATAATCTCAACCAGTTCGTGCTCGCCTTTGGGGTGTGTCCCGCTGACAATCATACCTGTTTCGAGTAATGTATCCAGATAGTCGTTGTTAAATTCATACCGGTGCCGATGGCGTTCGTAGATTGTGTCGGCGTTGTATGCCTTGTGCGCACGGGTATTTTTGCGTAAATCACAACGATACTGGCCAAGGCGCATGGTGCCGCCCATTTCCTTCACGCCGCGTTGTTCGGAAAGGAGCGAAATGACGGGGTGGGCGGTATCGGGCATAAATTCCGTTGATGCCGCCTGGGCAAGTCCTGCCTTATGCCGTGCGAGTTCGAGTACAGCGATTTGCATGCCCAAACATATTCCAAAATAAGGGACATTGTTTTCCCGTGCAAAACGGGCCGCGTCAATTTTTCCCTCAATGCCCCGTGAACCGAAGCCCGGTCCGACGAGGATGCCGTCAAAATGGCGCAGCATTTCCTGGGTTGAAGCCGCCTTTTCAATCTCTTCGGAATCCACCCAGGTTAATTGAATCTTGCAGTCATTAAATGTGCCGGCGTGAACAAAAGCCTCGTTGATGCTCTTATACGCATCGTCGTGCCCAACATATTTTCCGACTGCGGCGATATGCACTACTTTTTCGGCGGCGCGAAGCCGTTCAACCATATCCGTCCACTCGGCAATATCGCCTTCGGGCGCTGTAATGCCGAGAATACGCAACGTGATATCGTCCAGCCCCTGGCGCTTGAAGTTAAGGGGAATGGCGTACAGGGGCGAGATATCTTCCGCGTTTATAATGGCATCATCCACAACATTGCAGAATAGCGCGATCTTCTGGCGCTGCTCTCGGGCCAGACTGTGCTTGCCGGTACGGCACACGATGATATCGGGTTGCAGGCCGATGTCGCGCAACGAGCGAACGCTGTGCTGCGTGGGCTTTGTTTTTAATTCGCCGGACGCGTCAATGTAGGGTACAAGTGTGACGTGAACACAGCAACAATTTTCCGGTCCGACGTCCAGTCTGAACTGACGCAATGCCTCAAGAAAGGGCAAACTTTCGATGTCGCCGACAGTGCCGCCAATCTCGATAATAGCCACATCCACGGGCTCTTCTTCAGCGGTCAGAGAGCGTATCCGCGACTTAATTTCATCGGTAATATGCGGGATTACCTGCACGGTTTTTCCGAGATATTCGCCGCGTCGTTCCTTTTGTATGACCGTGTTATAGATAGCGCCGGTTGTGGCGTTGCTTTTTTGGGACAGTTTTGCCGATGTAAACCGTTCGTAATGCCCTAAGTCGAGGTCTGTTTCCGCGCCGTCATCCGTTACAAACACCTCCCCATGCTCATAGGGGTTCATGGTACCCGGGTCCACATTGATGTAAGGGTCCATTTTCATCATGGCGATTCGCAATCCGCGCGCCTCGAGCAACATGCCAAGGCTGGCCGAGGCGATGCCTTTACCTACTGAAGAGACTACACCGCCTGTTGTAAAAACATACTTGGTCATAAGTGATTGTCCTCCCGGTTTACAGTTAAGACCCAGCCGACTGCTTTGTTTTGTCCTGAAATGGCATTGCTTCTATCCGCCCTGGGCACAGTCTTGACAGACGCCACACCAATCATTCCAGTCATTTCTGAAGTGTTCATGAAAAAGTTCCGGATTCGTTACATAAATATGCCTGAATTGGACACAGATTCAACGCTGAATGTTGCTTAGGGAGCAGGGGGGATGGCCCGTCTCTCCAACGGGATTGCATCCTATCACAGGGCGCGGGACAGATGCAATTTCAAATTCGTAATCTTACCTTGCCGTGGTGTACCATATAACCAGGGTGGGTGTGCCGATCCGCAGAGAAACAAATTTGGAAAAACAGTAGGTTAATGGGTTTTCAAATGCATAGAACTGAAAGCGATAGGGCGCATATAGCGCAGATGACGCAAGTGGCGGAAATGGCGCTGGCTGATAATCTGATGTCATTTTGGTCCAATAATACATGGGATATGATTTACGGAGGGTTTCTGACGCGCCTGGACCGACGTGGGCGTCGGCTGGATGTTTCAGAAAAAGTGTTGATGATGCAAGTGCGTATGATTGCGGCTCTCGCTGCGGCGCATCGGCATGGGCTTAGCGACTTTGGTTACCTGGACATGGCGGACCGGGGGTTTGAATACCTTGTTTCAACGTTCTGGGACAGCGATAACGGCGGTTTTCATTTTTCTGTCACACGTGAGGGCGCGCCAAAATCCACACGGAAGAATACGGATTCACACGCCTATGCCATAACAGGGTTGGTGGAGTATTATCTGGCCTCCGGCCGTGAGGAAGCGCTTGACTGGGCTAACGTCGTTTTTGAACTTTTGATTGAGAGGGCGGCGGACCGAGAGATGGGTTTTATCGAGGATTTTGACGGCGGCGAC
>SLFT01000337.1 GCA_007124105.1 Candidatus Hydrogenedentota bacterium
TATTCTGGCATAAGTATGCCCGCTCCCATTGTTTAGAGTTCTGAATATTATACCATAAAGCGATGAGGCGCGCAAGGGGGGAGGAAGCGCGATTGTTCAGGGCCGCAATAGTGAATACAGGCGTGGCTGAGGCGAAGCGGAACCTACCGGAAAAACGTGCCATCTATTGGTGAACAGTTACCGCTGCAAAAGTATTTCAATATCTTGCGGGTCGGGCTGCGCCCTTTCATCAAAATCCCGTCCGAGCGTGAAGTCGGAGATGTCAATGAACGCGGCGTCTTTTTCAGCGGATTCATAGCCCGCCATCAGAACGGCCAGGGTGTCCCAGGCGAGCATCATACCGGACTGGGGCCGCTGCTTTTTGACAAGCGCGCAATTTACGGCGTCTTCCATTTCATTCACATACCCGTGGGCGTGGAACTGGCGTGGACATGGGAACGCGGTTCCCTGGGGCGTGGGCAACTTTTCGCGCAGTACAATGTCGCCCACTGCTTCGCCGTCGGGCAGGAACAACTCGTTGCTGTCATTGGGGTTAATGCGCATATCATACTGGCCAAAATCGGCAATCACGGAGAAGGCATTGCGAATACCGGAGATGCTGAGATCATAGCCGAATAACTCCGCTGGCGTACCGTCCTCGAAAAGTACCGTGGCGCGGGCGTAGTCGTCCACGTTCTGCATAACCCGGAAATGTTCCCCGGCGCTATGGGGTTGTTGTTTGAGCACTTGCAGGGCCACGGCGGACACTTTGATCGGGCGTATGGGACGCCCGTCCCGGATAATGCCCTCGATTTGTTTCAGGTACAGGGCCGGCCCGAGTGGGTGACACACTTTGTTCATCAACGAGCCGCCGCCCGACTTCGACGGCGTATCGTAGGCGGGCGCATGGCTTCCCTGATGCGCACACACGCCTTGTTGAAACAGGATTTTTCCTTTGTCCCGTTGTTCCACCTCGCGCAGAACCATGGTCATCGCCTTGACGCCGTCCACATAGGCCAGGTTTTCCGCATAAAGCAGCTTTGACCCGCTCTTTTCCACCGCCTCCAGCGCGTCATGAAAGGCCTCCATCGTTTCCACCTTGCGCGTTTCGGCGTCGGCTTCCTGGTCGTTGCCATACCCGGGCCATATTATGGGCGGTTTCTCGAGGACGATTACCGGGACATTCGCCGCCGCCGCCTCGCATACATACTGGGCGTGCGCGTAATTGGCGCAGGCGATGCAGTCTATGTGGGGCTTCACCGTTTCCAGCATTTCGCGATGGCTTTCAAAAGCGCGGGCAACCTGATGGCGCTGTGCGAAGCGTTCGGCATTGCCCAGATGACCCGAGGTAACCCCCGCCAATTCCAGGGACACGCCATTCTTGTGAGGTATCTGCCTGAACACGCGCGCCGTAAAATCGCCGGCGAACCCCGTGCCGCTGATGGTTATTCGCAATGATGTATTCCGTGCCTCTTCCATGAGTAGTGCCTCCAGGGTGTTGCGTCCCGTTACGATTCGAAAATGCTTATGGTTCCATGATGCGCCAGGGCATGTACCCGCGGCTTTGTACTGTTTCTGCCGACAGGGATTTCGCGGCATACCAGAAACGACGCCTGTTGTCCCGGCGCAGGCGGCCAGGGAGCTGCGGGGACATTAAACAACCGCGCCGGCGTTGTCGAGGCCGCCGCAAGACATTGTCCCAGGGAAAGGTCTGTGTGGCGGTACATGTTCCAGACCCCTTGCAGCAACATCAGGCTGCTGCCGGCCAGCAATTCCGTGCCCGCCAGGCATACGCGTCCGCTGCGCTTCATCTTTACTTCCGCGCCGAAAAGCTGATATGTACCCGGTTTCATGCCCGCAAGCGACATGCTGTCCGAAGTCAGGATAATGCGTTCCGGTCCTTTCGCCCGGGAAAATACGCGCAACGCCTCGGGCGGTATATGTTCGAGGTCGGCTATAACCGACGCGAACAGGCGGTCTTCCGCCAGCTGCGGCCACAGCGCGTTGTGATGCCGATGAATGCGCGGCGCCATGCCGTTGCCCAGATGCGTGCATAATCGCGCGCCCGCCGCAACAGCCGCGGCGATATGCCGCGCGTCTGCCGCATGATGGCCAAGCGCCGCTACCACGCCGCGATGGACGGCAAAACGAATGAGGCGCGTCGCTCCGGGCAGTTCTGGGGCAAGGGTAAGACAACAGACCTTGCCCGCCGCCGCTTGGTAGAGTCGGTTGAACACGCGTGTGCTTGGCGCCAGCACATGCTCGGGCGGATGAGCGCCGCGCGGCCCGTCTTCCGGCGAGATGTGCGGCCCTTCCAGGTGTATGCCGGGAATACACCGCGCCAGCTGCGGATCCCTCAGGGCCTCGGCAAAAACACGGCAACGCCGCTCCATGGCCGCCACGCTGTCTGTCACAAGGGTTGGCATCCATCGAACCACGCCCTTCCGGAGCAGCGCCGCGTTCAAGGCATAAATATGCTCCACCACTAGGTCTGACGCCTGCAAATCAATGCCAAAGGCGCCGTTTACCTGGATATCGAACAACGCTGGCGTAATAATGACATCATCGCCGCCCAAATCGGGGGTAGCGCGGCCCGGTCGCCGAACTGACATGATTGTGCCGTCCTGAAGACGGATATCCACGACCCTGTCGTCGTCGGGCAGGCGGCCCCGTATTAAATAACGCTGTGATGACATTCTGTTGCGGCTCCTGTGCCTGGTTGATTTCTATGTGCGTCTCGCTGCGCCGACGCCCTGATGTCCTCCCTCTGGTTCCCAAATTCAATTTGGGAACCAGAGGGGGTATCTGTCTAAAAAAAAACGCGCCGCGCTTCGGCTATGACCGACAGCACGCGCCGCCCGCCTTTATGATAAGGCATCGGCGGCTGTCGTTGCCAGAATGCTCGTAATCAACATACTCGCAAAACAGTATTGATATTTGGCTGACCAGCGCAGAGGGATGCCGCCGGCATGAAGGCCGCGAAACCGGAGAGCACCCTTTTATAATGCTTTCGCCACCTTCCTGCGACTGATTTCGGTTTGCAACCCGGTCGTTCTTGCCCTGATATTCATGGTCCAGCGCAAAAATAGAATTGCAAAAATTCGCGTTTGTAGGCTATACTCATATCATCAGAAGTGCGCGCCACGCCAGGATGTCCGCAATGATAAAGGATGGCCCATGTATGCACCATACAGCGGCTGGCAGCGTATATAAAGGCCGTACGATTGCACGGAGAACCATACTATGACTATATGCGCGGCGATTGGGATGCGCAAGTCGGCTAAACAAGATATGTTCATGGCGTTTTGCGGGCGGTGGGCGGTCGTCTTGTTGCTTGCGGCGACGCTGTTGGCCGCAGGCTGCACGAATTATACCCTTGAAATCGAAAAAGAAGGCGAAGGGAGCGTCGAGCCAGCGCCGGAACCAAATCGGCAGGGACGCTATCCCAAGGGCACGGAAGTAACACTCGAGGCCAGCCCCGCAGCCGGATGGGCCTTCTCCGCATGGTCGGGTGTGGACCAGCGCGACGGCCTTCGCGCCGTGGTGGTAATGGATGCGGATAAAACGGTAACCGCCGTATTTCGCCCGAGCGCGCCCGATGAAGGCGAA
>SLFT01000538.1 GCA_007124105.1 Candidatus Hydrogenedentota bacterium
ATTGTATGGCATACTACGCGGACAGATTTCTTTGTTCACGGGTTCGTTCCCTGGCGGGAAATATACGCTGCCGGCCGTATATATGCCGGACGTTGTGAAGGACATAGAAGCGCGCAAGGACAAAGCAGGACGCAAGGCTGACAAGAAGAAACGAGCGGAATCGGCGGTTTCCGCCAGGAAGAAGGTGTTGGCTAAGAAGACGACCGCCACAGACAAAAAAACTACGGCGAAGAAGAACGTTGCCAAAGGAAAGAAGGCATCGAGCTAACCGATACAAGGATATATGAAACCGGTGGTCGTCTTTGACGAACATTTTGAAAGCCATCAATTACTACTGCTGGATAGCCCGTTGTTTAAAGCGATGTTTGCCGCCGTCCAGGTTGGCCAGTGATACAGGCGTTACTCCAACGCATCAAGCAGGGGCTCAACGTTCCATCGGGGGCGTTCCCAGAAGTTCGTGACCCATTGCAGGTCAGAGAAAAACAGATGCTGATGCGCTTTGCGGAAATCTACGAGATTTCTGAAGGCGTCCTTCGCTTTGGTCATGCGGTCTTCCGGAACCTCGCCGGCTTCGTCGAAGAGCGCCGCCATCCGCACGGCCATCCGGGCATGTTCAAACCCCGTTTGTATGAACCGCACTCGCGCCTCGTATTCGGGCGCGTCGGCGATCGCGGTGATTTCGCGCGCTTCTTCCAGCATTGGCTCCGCAGGCGCAAAGGATTCCAGTGGGAACGCCTCGTGCGCATACCGGGCGTACATGCTGTAGCGCCAGCCGCGTTCCCAGAACACCTCGATGATGCGCAGCAGATGCTCGAAGGCATAGTCCTCCCAATAATCAAAGTATCGCTCCATTGCGTCGGCGGCGGGTCCGAATGCGGCGAAGTATTCATTGCGTATGTCGTCAATGTCGAGATGGGGCTTGGCCATCAACCGCAGATGCATGTAAAGACGCAGCCCCTGCGTGGCCCATTGACCGGTGAGCGAATCGAACACGGCGCCTTCCATGCCGTGTTCCGCCGCAAACTTGAAGAATTCGCCGGATTGCCGCGTTTCAAAGTGTGGGAGCACATAGCCGTCGTGCAGATAATTTGGCCGATAGCCCATGCGTATGCCCGCCCTGCGCCAGCCGAGCCACTGTTCCTTGAGCCATTCAAAGGCCTCATCGGGCACGGGGAAATAGCGGAGATGCGGGTCCTGCCACTGCACATACTCGGCATAAATCCTGTTGTTGAGTTGAATGTCCGTCGTGGGCGCGGGGAACTCACTTTCAAACAGAAACGACGCGGATATCATCACATCCGGGTTGCGCTGTTCCGCCTTTTCCTGCATGGTTTTCCAGAACCGCGCGTATCGGTCTGATGTGGCGCCGGCAAAGGCTTCTTGGGCGCGGCGATCGGTTTCATATACCCGTCGGGCGAACCAGGGAATCTCCTCGGGTTGTGGGCCGTCCCAGGCGCGGCACTCGTCGCAATAGCAGCGGCCCGGCCGGTCCACCGCGCCCAGTCGCAGTATCGGGCCGCCGTCCCATTGCGATAGAATGAACTTCTGCAATTCCTCGTTGGTTACACAGATGTCAACATGACGCTCGTCCGGATCAAGTCTGCCCCGTACCCCGTCCCGACGCATCATAAACCATTCAGGATGCTCCTCGCCGTATTCATGCCACCAGCCCGCGAAGGTATGGCCGGTAGGCGGTTTTGCGTCCATGCCGCCCATTCTGTTTCTGCGCAGCAACACGCGCAACGCGTCGGCGTACTGTTTCGCCACGTCCGGATCAAAGCCGAACCGCGCATCTTCCGGTTCAAGCGCGGCGCGGTCTTCGGCGATGGCGCGCATGCGTCCCCAATATAGCCCCCGAAACCGCAAACAGGGCGCGCCCAGTTCGTTAATGGACCAGAGCGTAATGGTGTTGGTCTTCGGAATATACGTACCCAGTTCGCCGGGCCACAGCCATCTCACGCCAAGAACGGATTCGAGAAATTCATACACGCCGAAGAGGGTCCCCACATGCGGGTTTTCCTCGCGCAACGGGTCTCCGTCGTCTTCCTGTCCCACAATAAACAAATCATTGCCCACCGAACGCAACAGATAGGCCTCGCGCGGCAGTTGTTCCGGGTCAATGCCGTTGCGTCGCGCGGTGTCCGTGTCGCCGATATACACCCGCGTATGCGGCGCGCTGGGTGCACTGGATTCGGCAACCCTTTCGAGTTGTACGCCAGTGGCCTGTTCCACATGCCATACCAGTTCCCGGGCGGCGTATTGGGCGGTTTCGGTAGGCGCGTCCGCCGTGACCACCACTGCATGCGCCTTGCCATCCTCGACCAGGAGCACCTGCGCCCATGCGCTCACCGAAATGAATGTCGCTATCATGGTCGCCATAGCCAGGCTATGACGTCGCCGCTTCATACTGATTCGCGGCGCTGATTGCAATACGGATGTGCTGTTGTTCATGTTACAGTTCCTTTACCGTTGGGGCTCCCGCGATTTCTATAGCAATGACGCTGGCGATGGGATGGGGCGCGGCGGTGGGCACTTCCAGCGTCCAGCCCTGATCCTGGCGCGTTGCCGCCAATTCTTCGCCGCCATCAAGGAGCGTCGCGCTGCGCACATCGTTCTGGAGGCCGGGCACACGCAGCTGTCCATCCTCGGGCCAATCAAAGACATGGAGATAAAGCGTCGCGCCGTCTTCACGCAGGCGCGTGGTTGATCTGCCCCAGGGAAGATATGGAAACCTGCTTGCTGTTGCGCCATGAATGGCTTCGCTGTTGACGTCCATCCACGCGCCAATCTCGAGCAGTCGTTCGACGCTTGGTTCGGGAATGAGGCCTTGCGCGGTGGGTCCTACATTTAACAGGAAATTGCCGCCCTTGCTGACGATATCAATCAGGTTGTGGAGCAGGGTCTCGACGCTTTTCCAGTTGTCGTCGTAAGACTTGTAGCCCCAGGTGTCGTTCATGGTCATGCACGTTTCCCAGTCCCGGCCTTCAATGCCAGTGGCCGGGATGCGTTGTTCGGGCGTATCCGTATCGCCCTGGAACCCGCCGCCGAGACGGTTGTTGGTGATAATATCAGGCTGCAACGCCAGCGGCGCCATCAGCTTGCTCGCCCGTTCCTTATCCATCGTATATCCGGGGCCGTCCCACCACAGAATGGCCACATCGCCATAGTTTGTGAGCAGTTCGCGAAGTTGCGGCGCGGCCACGTCATCAAGATACGCGTCAAAGTCGCCGGCCTGTTCGTCATCCCAGTACTGTTTGCGTCGGACAATGCCGCCCGGGTGATACCAGTCGTTGCCTTCGGAGTAATAGAAACCGAGGGGCATGTCATGCCGTTCACAGGCCTCAACCAGCGGCGCGAGCAGGTCCTTGCCATAGGGCGTCGCCTGGATTACATTCCAGTCGCTGGCTTTCGTGTCAAACAATGCGAAACCGTCATGGTGCTTGGCCGTGATGACCATATACTTCATCCCGGCCTGCTTCGCGAGCCGCACCCAGGCGTCGGGATCGTATTTGACGGGATTGAACCGGGCCGCATATTCGCGATAGTCGGCCAGCGGGATTTCGCCGTGAA
>SLFT01000246.1 GCA_007124105.1 Candidatus Hydrogenedentota bacterium
CAGCGCCAGTGTAAGCGGTCGGGTTGACCAGGCGTCTGCGGGCTCGTGGAGCCCCTCCGCCTTCAATTCGCGATAACGCTCCGACAGTGATTGAATTTGTGAACGGATAAGTTCCTGACGTTGCAAGTCGTTTGCCGCCTCTTGTTCCTCGCGCACCTGCTGCAGCAACATCGCAACCAGGCTGTCGTCGCTAATATGCTGCGCCTGGGCCAGCAGTTTTTCGGCCTCTTCCAGGTTGCCCTGTTCACGCTGGGCCGCGGCCTCGTTACTCAACGGTTTGACGCCATAAGCGTCTATTTCTCGGGCAATGCGATATTCGGCGACGGCGCCGTCAATATCGCCCAACTGGTGCATAATGCGTCCGCGGCTGTTCGCCGTCTCCGATGCCTGCCAGGGCCGCGCGGCTTCCGCCACGTCTACCCGAGCCACGGTATCCGCCGCTTCGTCAACCCTGCCCAGCCGCGCCAGCGCCTCGGCTTTGATTGAAACGGCGTAGGGGTCGTCGCCCGCCTTTTCGGCAAGGGCTATGGCTTCTTCAAATTCGCCTCGCGCCAACGCGACCTTTGCAAGGCCGACATAAGATTCCAGGCTGCCAAATTCTTCTTCCGCCGCGTCCAGTTTTCCCTCCCCGGCAAGGATGAATCCGCGCAACTCGCGCGCGGCGGGGGCGTCGCCTTCCTGCACCGCTTCCTCGGCAACTTGCAGCGCTTCCTCGCGTCGTTGTCGGAACAATGTTTCGGCAATCTCCGTTAACAGCGAGGACACGGACAAACCATCGCCCGCCAGTATCTCGTCAATACGACGCGGTTCCGTGGTTTCCAGAAACAGGGTTATGGGATATTGACGCATGGTTTCTAGCCAGTCCCGTTCCTCCATCTGTTCGGCATTCACAACGTGGTAGCGAATGCCAAGACGCCGCGCGAAGTTCTTCAGCGCTTCCTCGTCCTGCTCGACGCCAAGGGCTATTACTTGGAATTTCTCGCGCCCATAGCGCATTTGCAGGCTTTGAAGACGGGCGGCGAGGTCATCGCCGGTTGTCGGTGAGAAACAATACACAATCACCAGATAAGGGTTCTGCGCGATGATTTCGTTCAAATCCACCTGTTCTCCGGCAATGTCCACGGCGCGAATGTTTGGAGCGGGCATTCCGCGCGACAAATCACCCCATGCGCTCGTGTTCACAAGCAACAAACAAACCGTTACCGCCATTGTTGCGGCCATTAATTTTTTATTCACGATAGTGTCCCTCGCATTCCTTGCTTCGGCGAATACAATCGCCAATTCAGTTACGGTTACCCATTACAAACAAGCATTAACAATAACATTATATCATCAAACAGCCGGATTGTGGGAAATGGCGTTCAAAAAAACGAGTTCTATTCCGCGCATCGGTGTGCGCAGGGCGCATTTCGCGTGGAATTTCACGTAGTATTATCGGCAATAGTGAGAGATTGTTACGTCTTATTCGTGGCGCAACGCCTCCACAGGGTCCATGTTCGCGGCGCGCATGGCGGGATAAATGCCAAACACAACGCCTACCAGCGCGGAGATAGAAAACGCGAGCATGGGCGCCCAGGGGGTAACAATGGTGGTCATGTTTGCGATGCGTCCGATAACGATTGGTATGGCCACGCCGAACGCAACGCCGATGACGCCGCCGGTACCCGAGAGAATAACGGTCTCGATAAGGAATTGCAGAATAATATCCCGTTTCTTCGCGCCCAGCGCGCGCCGTATTCCAATTTCTCGGGTGCGCTCAGTTACGCTGGCCAGCATGATATTCATGATGCCGATGCCGCCCACAAGCAATGAAATCGCGGCAATGGCGCCAAGGACCGTATTGAAAATCTGTTTGGTCCGTTCCGCTTGACGCAACAGTTCGAGGGGTACGATCATTTCATAGTCTTTTTGGCGACGTTGCGGCGCCAGAATGCCGTCCACAATATGCGCGGTTTCTTCCACGTCCTCGATATGCTCCACCTGTACAATGGCCTCGTGCAGTTCCACGCGCTCGGCCTCGAAACTGCCCGCGCGGCGGCTTATGATTATCTCACCAAAGCGGGTTCGTGCCGCTGTAAGCGGGATATAAACGCGCGGCGCGTAACTGCCGCTGTCTGAACCGCCCGCGGCGGCCGCGGCCTGGCCCACGCCCGCCTCAGACTCCACCACGCCTATCACTTTGTAGTAATCCGAGCCAACGCGTATATTTCGGCCCAGCGGCGACATCAAGGGAAACAACCGGGACGCCACGTTCTCGCCGACAACGCAGACATTCAAATGGCTCTCCAGTTCAATATGTGAAAAGAAACGCCCGGCGCGCAACCGCATTTGTCGGATGCCGGTGTACCAGGGCACAACACCGACAATCTCTGCATCCACGCGCCGGGTAGCGTGAAATACATGACTGCGGATGATGCGTCCAGGCGCAAGAACGCGTACACTTGGCAAGGTGTTTTCTATGCGTCGCATGTCGTTGTAGGTCAGCCCGTATTCAAGAACACGGCTCTGCTCTTCGCTGAGCCGTTCGCCTTCTGTGGGTTTGACGCTACGCAGGATGATGTTCTGGCTTCCGAGACGGCGGATTTGCTCCTGCGCCTCGTGACCCGCGCCTTCGCCCACGGCCAGCATGGCGATAACCGAACACACGCCGAATACAATGCCAAGCATGGTCAGAACAGAGCGCAAACGATGCAGCCATATCGTTTTGAAGCCAAGCGCGACAGCGCGTCGCATCTTGCCGGGATTAAAGAGGACAATGAGACTACGCAGATCAAGAAGAGCCATTGCGTATGTCCTCCTCAATTCTTCCGTCACGCAGCCGGATAATGCGTCCCGCCTGCGCTCCAATGTCGGCATCGTGGGTTACCATGATAATGGTCTTTTGTTGTTGACGCAGGCCATCAAACAGATTCATGATTTCCGCGCCCGAGCTGGAGTCCAGGTTGCCTGTTGGCTCGTCGGCCAACAGCACCAGCGGGTCGTTCACCAGCGCTCGCGCAATACCAACGCGCTGTTGCTGTCCTCCGGAAAGTTCGGTCGGCTTGTGACCCAGGCGGTGGCCGAGTCCGACCCGTTCCGCCAGTTCACGCGCCCTGGCGCGGCTTGCGCTTGCGCCGATGCCCTGGTAATACAAAGGCATCTCAATATTTTCGAGCACGGTCAGTTGCTGTATGAGATTATAGGATTGAAAGATGAACCCGAGTTGTTTCCCGCGTTTTTCGGACAACGCGTCATCGTCGAAAGTGGATACGTCCACGCCACCAAGTAGATAACGTCCTGCGGTCGGCTTATCCAGACAACCCAATACATTCAATAATGTGGACTTGCCGCAGCCGGAAGGTCCCATAATAGCCACATACTCGCCCTGGCGCACTTCGAAATTCACCTGGTGCAACGCATCAAATGTGTTATCACCCATCTGGTACGTCTTGGTTACTTCGTGCAATGCGACGATGGACGAGTCGCTCATACAGGCTGTCCTCCCATTACGGGTGGTTCAGAATGCCCATCCTCCAATGGAAGCGCTGGTTCCGCATCGAAGGGCGGTTCGTCTTCCTGGTCGGCGTCG
>SLFT01000428.1 GCA_007124105.1 Candidatus Hydrogenedentota bacterium
CGGCCTGGCGTTCCGCCTGGCCTTCTGTGAGTAATTGCATACGTCGCTCCTTCTTCATGACGTCCAGGGCGCGGTTGCGACAGACCCGGTACAGCCACTGCACCAGATAGTCGCCTATCTGTTCGCGGTCGGCGTCGCACAGTCGCAGGAAGGTGTCCTGCACCACGTCGCGCGCTGTCTCGATATCATCGGTAAATCGCATCGCGTAACGCACCAGCGCGCCTTCGTAGCGGGTCAACGCGTCCCGTACCCAGTCCGCATGGGTGGATGGTGTTGAGTTCATTGTTCAAATCCTTTCAACGTGTGTGGAGGACTCTGCAGCGTCATCCTACTCCTATAACGATTGAGGCGCAAATTTGTTCAGAGGAGAATGCGGGCTAACGCAACAAGACGTCGCGTCTACGTTCTACAGCTTTCAATGGCCAACGGATATGCGGGTTATGGGGTGGCCATACGATAACGCTGCAAGCGTTGATGAAAGGCGGGGGTGTGGAGTGGGTTTTCGGGGAAATGAAACAAGTGGGCGGGACAGTCGCAATCACTGCACCCGAAACCGTGTACGGCGTTTAAGGCGCGCGCGCCCAACTCGTGGGCGAGACTGCATTCCAGACGTTTTGAGGCGCGTATAGGCAGGCAGTCCACATAATCCGCCGCATCCCGCAGGTAGTCTACATGCCAGTGTTTTCGTTTGCGCTTGCGGCGGTGCCGCGCAATGCGCGCGTTCAGCCCGTTCATGGCGGAGCCGACATAGATGTACCAGCCCGGCGCGAAATCGCGCATCCCCAGGCTTCCGATTGTGAGCGATGCCGGCGCTTCCAGCCGCATGATGAGTAGATACGCGCCGCGGTCACGGTTTTCTTCAACAATATGCGTCCACGGAATGGGCAACGGCGTACCGGCGATACGGAAGCGCAGGCGTTTGTCCCACGCGATGGGCAGCGGGATAATGGGGACATGGTCGCGCACGGCCACCATGGCATCGGCAAAGTCCGGGTCGGTGTGATAGTCCGGCATAAAACAGCGGGCCTGATCGGTTTGCACTATGAACAGGACGCGGCAGCGGACGCCGGCGTTGGCGGCGATGTCCGCCAGTTCGAGTAGATGACGTCGCCCGCGCGCGGTGACGGCGTCTGGGAACATGGCCACGTTGTTGCCGAAGAGCGTACAGGACTTGACCTCTACATAACAGGGGCCACTGTCGTCTTCAAGCAGAAAATCGAAACGGCTGTGTCCTGCCTTCACTTCCTGTCGTACTACGCGCATGTCCTCGAAGCCCGGCACGGCGCGTACGTCAAACAGCTGCCGCGCCATCACATTACACCAGTGGGTATGCAGCAGCACGGGCCGGTTTTCCCGTTCCACGGCCAGCGCGGTATATTCCGTGGTCCGTTGCGTTGCGTTTTCGTCGTTGCGCAACAAGTACAGCCGCGCGCCGGGAAACAGCAGTTCCAGCAGCCGCCCGGGGTTGGGCAGAAAGGCCTTCACGCGCCCGCATTCCTCGCTGTCGCATACTACCAGGAAACGGTTGGGACGGGACACAAAGCGCGCTTGAAACAACAGGCGGTCGTCCAGGGGCAGGGCGTGTGTGGGTGTGGCGGAATTCATGTTGGTGCGATGGGGTAGTGTTGCAGCGCGTACAGGATGGGTCGCCTTACATATCGCGCCCGTCCTGCCGCGCTGCACAATGATGTGTTACATCAGCAACGTTTCGTTCTCGTGATCGAAGCGCACCACCTTGCCTTCGCGCAGGGACAGGTACGCCATGATCAGCGCCGTCTGCACGTGATAGGCCAGGTCCATGGGACTGCTGGTCTTCAGATCGTTGTTCCGGCAACAGGCAACGAATTCCTGGAAGAAGTGGAGCAGGTTTTCACCTTTCTCGATGGGGATGGTGTGGGCGTCCTTTTCCGAGCCGTGGGCGGGGATGAATTCGATCTCGTTGTTGCGTACCGTCAGCGCGCCCTCCCAGCCGCGGATTACGGGAACACGCGCCGCCGAACCGCGTACTTCCGTGGCCTGATAATCGTTGCCCTGCGTGCCCAGTACGGCAATGGTGAATTTTTCTGGAAAATCAATGAGCATGTTGAACGTGTCCGGCACTTCCCGCTCGGTGTACCGGAACATGCCGCCCGTGGCCACGGCCACATCGGGCATCTTCGCGCCGAGGATGTGCATCACCGGGGTGAGGGTGTGTGGGAACAGGTCCGTGCAGGGGCCGCCCGCGTAGTCCTCGTACATGCGCCAGCGGAAGAAACGGCTCACGTCAAAGTCGCGCTGGGGCGAATCGCCGAGGAAGGCCTTCCAGTTGAGATCGGTGCCGGGCTGCGCATTCGGGTCGTCTATGGGCATGCCCGCCTCGCCCCAGTCGCCCACGCGGAAGAACCCGCATTCGGCGTGGACAGGCTGGCCAATCAGTCCCTCGCGCACTAGCTGTCCCATCTGAATCCATGCGGCGTCGGACATGCCCTGGGTGCCGCACTGGAACACGCGTCCGCTGGCGGCGACCTCTTTGGCGAGTTTCTTGGTCAGTTCAAACTGCCGCCAATGGGTCACTGGCTTCTCACAATAAACGTCCTTGCCCGCGCGGACGGCGTCTATCGCCTGGTCGCCGTGCAAATGGTCCGGCGTGGCAATGAATACGATGTCCACATTGGGGTCGGCCAACAGTTCGCGGTAATCCATGTATCCTTTTGCGCCGTACTGTTCCACGGCTTTATCGAGGCGGGGACGGTACACGTCGCACACGGCGCGAATCTGAATCGTCTGGTCGTTGTCCTGGATGTGTTTGAGCGCCCGCAAATGGCTGCTGCCTCTGCTGCCTGTGCCGATGACGGCAGCACCGAGGCGGTCGCTCGCGGCCACGCCGCGTTTGGATGCGGCCATCACGCCTGCGGCGACGGCGCCCGTAAGCGCCGCGTTGCCCAGGAAGCCGCGTCTGCTGATTTCATTTCTTTTCATGGTGTAGACTCCTTTTTCCGTTTAGCCCGGATGCTTCGTCAGTTTTCCAGTGATGCTGCCCACGTATTATACATGGCTTCAATATCGGATTTATCCATTACGGCGTCCCACGCGGCGACGCCGTAGCGCATGGTTATCGTTTCCCGCGGCCCCAGCGTCATGGGGTCGCGCATGAGGTCTTGCGTGCCGGAGAGATACGCGAAGGGTTGCAGCATGGTGAACCACAGCGTGGGACGCGGGTTGTCGGGACAATTGAACATGGCAACCGTTACCGGGGTTTCGTCATGCGCCACGGTATACGCGCACCAGCGCGCCTGCGCGAGATGATGGGGCCCGTCGTCAAACGCGCCTGTCATGTCGTCCGCCATGATGAACGCGCCGACCTCGTCCATGAATTCAGGGAAGCGCATGCCCAGGCCGTGGTAGATGCGGCCGCCCAGGGTTGCCGGTTCCCTGGAGTCCTGTTGCCGTCCGGCGGCGCGTTGTCTGCCCGTTTGTTCCCGGTCGGAAAACAGCCGAAAATCTGATTGCCAGGTAAGAACGCGCGCGGTTTCGTTAGACAGGGGCGAATGATGAACGCTTCTGAATTCCGTTAG
>SLFT01000507.1 GCA_007124105.1 Candidatus Hydrogenedentota bacterium
AAACCGTGGGTCAATTCGTACTCTCGCGTTCATGATGCTGTCCTTCAGTATATGTTGCTGTAGTTAAATGCTAAGCCTCTGAATATAGCATACTTCGAATAGGCGATGGGAGGCCTGCCCCGGATATTTCGCTGGACTTCTGTTGTGGCTGCGAATCTTACGCCACCTTATTGCTTTGCCTGGCCGGCGACTTCGAGGCATCCTGACACGCTGTCATCCAGCGGGCTGACTTTCCCCATAATAAAGAATCCTCGCCCGGCGCAAGTCCGTTTCAGCCCCCATCTCGTCGGGCAGGTCAATGCGAAACCCCGTGAGCGCGCCTTGAGTCTTCTCTGTAGAACAAAAGCGCAGCGAGTACGCGCGAAAGGTCTCGCCTGCCTGCCAGGTATAGCGTTGGGCGTTACTGGACACAAATCCCTCTCCATCAAGGGCCCAGAAGAACTCGGCGGGCAGGGGGCTCAGCCCGTGATACCGCAGTTCCAGTACGATGGCGCAGTCCGCGGCCGGCATATCCCAGGCGCCTTCGAAAACGATATGCGGATCATCGCCAACTACGGTGAATCGGGCGGCGTTATCGTGAATGCCGTCAAATCGCATGGCGGCGTTGACATGCAGCCCGGCCACAGCGTTTTCGCTGTCCAGAACCCACTCCTCAATAAGATGGCCCGCGCAGTCTTCCGGGTCCACAGTCACATCAACCTGCGGTTCCCACACAGGCGCGGGCGGATCTGGCTTATGTTCCCGGCGGTGCGCGGCCGCGAGTTCTTCGTCCCGCAACACACTATAGGCAACCACCCGATCGGGGCAGGGACGGCGCCAGGTGGCGGGCGGCGCGTCAGGCGCGAAGACGTTCCGGATGGCCTCAAGATGGCCAAACCCGTGGCTGCGGCTTGGCTCGATAAAGGAGCCCTCCCCCCATTCGTTCCAGGCCTCGACCAGGAAGAAGGGCAGGTCTTCCTGGATTCGTTTTCGACCCTCTTCCAAGGTGATCTTGAACAGCTCTGCCGTATTGTCTGTGCGTACCCAGCGGTGTTCAGGCTGCCGGTCATGCGCCAGTGTGCGGGGCGTACTGTCCCACCCTGACTGGGTTCCCACGATAAAAGGCAGCCGCGCCGTTTCAGCAATCATGTCCCAGTGCGCGGGCAGCGCCTCCACCAGTTCCGCATAGGGCGCGGCGCCGGGAAGGCCAAAAGGCGTTGTTGTCGTCAGGTGGGCGTAGCTGTAGCCGGTGATGGCGTCGCCGGTGCGCACCGCCGCCAGTCTTCGCGGCGCATTGTCCACATGGATGAGATAAAGGTCGCCCAGTCCGTGGTCGCGGCAGATCATGTTAAGCTGCGGCAGCACCCGCTCGGCAAAGGCGGACTCGCCGCCGTTGGCCTCGAAAACGGATGTGATATCCCATATCATGAGCACCGGCCGTCCACCTATGGTGAGATAATTAGGGCGGGTGAAATAGCGCTCGGCCATGTAGGCGACCATCTCGACCAAGGCTTCAGCGGAGAAATCCAGCGGCTCGCGCCAATCAAGCCCATGATTACACCAATGAATACAGAAGTCCATCTGTTCATTATATTTTGCTTCCAGAAATCCCTTTTCAAGGGACCAGAGCAACCGGGTTTCACCAGCATTCCAATACCAGTCAAAGGCAAACCAGGAAATGCCGGCCTCAACTGCCCAGTGGATGTGCCAGTCGTTGACCTCCGGCAACGAGTCGTCATAGAAGCCCAACACCGGCCGGGGGTGGGCAAATTGCGCGACGAGTCGCCATTCGCTTTCCTCATCATGGTTGCTGTAATCGTAGTCGGTTGTGCCCGTGTTGCGATACCATCCTGGAAAAATGTAGACGCCTACCCGGGCGTCCGTTTCAATGGGTCGGGGCGGCGGTGGACTTTCGGGCATCGTCGGGGCCAGTACGCTAAGAATACCCGCCTCCCCCTCCGGCGCAAAACAACGCCTTTCCCTGTCGGCGGCATGCTCCTGTTCGGAACGGTCGCAGGCCAATATCAGCCATCCCCGAATGCTTCGCTCCTCGGCGGACGCCTGCCAGGTTTTCAGCAATGCCGCGGTGGCGTCCGGCGGCCCTGAACCGCCCTGGAATCCAAATGTCATCACCAGCGGTTTGGCGGGTACGCCCTCGAGGCCAAAGGTGTCGAGAAGCGCTTCCATGCCCGCGACGCCCATATCCGGCGTGACACAGGGGATGAGACGCAGGCTGATATAGTCGAGGTTGGACTGGGACAACTCCGCAGCGTTATAGAACCCGGCTGTGGACGAAGCGGGCTCCGGCGGAAGCAGCGCGCCGCCCACCAGCGCGTCGGGCGCCACTGCTTTTATTGCCCCTGCCATTCGATTGTAGAAGGCGACAAGGTCTTCTCCCATCGGGACCCGAGAATCAGCCTCATCCATTATGGCGCGCGTTCCTTGCCTTCTTTCTGTTTCATCTGGCGTCGTTTGGACATCGGGAAGCGCCTCGCCGTTACAATGTCGCGCGCAGAGTTCATAGCCCAACAGCGCGTTCATCGGCGCGCCGGTCTGCCGAAGCGAACGGACAAAGTCCTGGAGAAGTGTATCTTGGGTTTTGATTGCCTCTGGAGAAAACAAACGCCCATCCGAATCGCCGAAATGTTTCCTGCCCGCGTTTCCCAGGCAGGGGGTTGGAATGCATACGGGCAGCGCCAACAGCGTCTGCATCCCATGGTCGCGAACGCGCTGGATGTACGCCGCCAGGTTGTCCAAATAGGCTAATGATAGGTCCCTGTCCGCTTTGACGCTCTCAACAACGTTGACCTCTATACGAACCGTGTTATAACCGTGGGCCGCCATGAAAGCCAATATTCTGTTAGCATGGTCCAAGTCAAAGTATTCTGAGCGGAACAGGGCGTGGGGCGTATCCTCGAGCGCATCCTCCTCGAAGCGGACATGACAGAATCCCACCGGATAAAATGATTGCTCGGCAACACGATCGTAAAACTCAAAAGCGCCGTCCTTGTCCTGCCGCATTGCTATGCGATGCCCAGCGGGTTCGCTCATCGCGGCGCAAGAGGTAATGATAATCAAGACTATTCCATTCATGGCGTTCTCCTTTGATTGCCGGCGGCAGTATCGTCACTTGTTACTGACTTGTCAGTCGTCTTCCATCATTAACGCCAGGAAGGCATTGTATGTTGTTCACGCTTTAGCGTGCTACATTGTTCGCGCGCTATGTGTTGCCCAGCACGCTAAAGCGTGAACAACATACACGGAGAGTCTTTCCTCGGGTCCCGGGAAAAACCGCGTTGGCTTATTCTTGAGCGTATGGCAGCGTTTCCGAACAGGCCGAGAACAGCACAGGGGCTGCGGCGTCTGGCGGCGGCGCTGGCATGTAACCCCAGGCTAGTACCCTTTCATGAGGAACCAGTTGTTTGCTGTTCGACATTCCCGCCGGCTTGAATGCAATAGAGCCTTGCCGAGGTACGGATGAGCAGGCGGTCGCCGGCAAGGGCGGGCGTTGCCATCCCCATATCGTCGTCCGCCAGGGGATTACTATGAAGAGGCGCGAATTCGTCACC
>SLFT01000217.1 GCA_007124105.1 Candidatus Hydrogenedentota bacterium
GGCTTTGCACGCATATCCTCGCATTCGAGGATGACGGCAGCATCACGCAGATTGCCGGGAACTTCAATGATTACCTGTTGTTTTGCGAACGAAAAAACATGAATGCTAAACAACGGCGAGCCGTTGAGAAGCAACAAGAGCGCAATACGGTAAAGACAGCCGTGAGACCACGGCCCGGCTTGACCTACAATGAGAAACGTGAACTGGAGACCATTGAGGCCGCCATACACGCAGCGGAAACGAAGATGACCGAACTTCAGACGCAAGTGAATACGCCTGATTTCTACCAGAAACCTCATACTGAAACACGGCCAGTTTTACAAGCGCTGGAAGAAGCGCAAACTGAGGTCGAACGCCTTTACAACCGTTGGCAGGCGCTTGAAGCTAAAAGCATGACATCCAACGTGTAAAGTCCAACTCGCGGTATGTTTGAAATTAAACAGTTCATCCATGTAGAGTATACCTGATTGGTGGGGGTAATTCTGACAACAAAGGTATCTCGAGTCCATGAAATACACACCCATAGCCCGTTCACAGGTACACCCGATTACACGCAATTTCGCTCGGCTCTTAATGAAACTCCTGGGCTGGGGCGTGGAAGGCGGTGAAAGCCCTGTGAGACATGTGGTCGTCGTCGCCGCGCCCCATACCAGTAATTGGGACTTATTCTATACACTGCTGAGCGCCGCCTCTATTAACGTGCCCATCTGGTTCATGATGAAGCACACAGTGTTCTGGTGGCCCTTGCGAATACTGTGGTACTATTTAGGCGGCGTTGCTATTGATCGTACGGCTTCCAATAGTGTTGTTAGTCAAATGGTTGGAATTATACGCAATAGCGAGCGCATGCATCTGGTAATGACGCCCGAAGGCACCCGTAAGCATGTGGAATACTGGAAAACGGGATTCTACTATATCGCCCTCGAGGCTGGCATTCCGATGTGGCCATGGTATATTAATTACAAGACAAAACGAACGGGCAGCGGTGAATTAATATACCCTACTGGCGACATCGAAGCCGACTTCGAGCGCATCCGCGCATTTTACGAGAAGAATAACTTTCACATGCCTTCGTGCCGCCCTGCCCCAAATCGCTCAAAATTGGAACCGTTGGAACAGTCAGAGGCGCGAACGCTGTAAAGCCGATGCCTGCCGTGCCTGCCATATAGCGTCTGTTTCACGATTTACTCGGGGCCCGACAAACGGCATTGCGCTCCGCTGCAAATGTAAGTGGCGCGCGTCAGCCGATGTTCTTGTTCTACCGTTCATAACGGGTTATATACGTTAGCCGAACGCCAAGCAACGAATTGTGATTTCTTGTTTACGGTGACGCAGAACGGAGACGGACGCCAACATGGAAGATGCTATTCACATCAAAGACCTGACGCTTCAGTTTGCAGATGTCCCTTTGTTCGAGCGTCTGACATTCTCTGTGGCAGATACTGAAAAGCTTACGCTAATTGGGCCGTCGGGAAGTGGCAAATCCACATTGTTGCGATGTATCATGGGCTTTGTTTCTGCTGCGGCGGGCGCTATTTACATACAAAATGAAAAACTTACAGCGCGCAGTGTGTGGCATTTGCGGGGCAAGATGGCCTATGTGGCACAGGAACCGGAACTGGGCGATGGGTTCGTACGCGATACGCTGTTGCGGCCCTTCTCCTACCACAACAATCGGTTGCTGTCTTATGATGAAACGGAAGCATTACAATTATTTGATATTTTCCGGTTACCGCGCACTTTAATGAAAGACGAGGTTACAACTTTGTCGGGTGGCGAGAAGCAGCGTATTGCGCTGGTTACGGCATTGTTGCTGCAACGGCCCATTTTGTTGCTTGACGAAGGCGCATCGGCCTTGGACAAGGCCACAAAGCGGGCCGTACGTGATTATCTGGATGCCCGTACCGACCTGACTATCCTGTCCGTGTCACATGACACCCACAACTTTTCATTTACCGGACCCGTTGTGGACGTCACCGGGGTTTCGCGCGAGGCTGCATCATGAACGCGTCCGATATCACATACGGCCAGCTTGCCGCCGCCTACACGCTCCTGCTGTTCCCGCTGGCCGTATTCTTATGGTATCGCGTTGCCCTTATCGGCGAAACCTTTCTCAGTGTCCTGCGCATGACGGCCCAGCTTTTGTTTGTCGGGTTCTATTTGCAGGTCGTATTCTCCTGGAACAATCCTTGGATTAATTTCCTGTGGATTGCGGTCATGGTCCTTGTCGCGGACGCGTCCATCATACGCGGCTGCGGCCTGCGCCCGCGTCATTTCGCGCTCCCCCTGGCCGCGGCATTGCTGCTCGGCATTCTTACGCCGCTCCTCCTGTTTCTATTCGTAATCATCCGCCCGGAACCACTACTGGATGCCCGATACGTAATCCCAATTGCAGGCATGATCCTTGGCAACTGCCTGCGTGCCGATATTGTTGGAATACGCGCTTTCTACGAAGCCATCCACAAACGAGAAAAAGTATATCTCAACGCGTTGGCGGCGGGCGCTCAACTGCACGAAGCCATTTTGCCTTTTTTGCGCGAAGCACTGGAGGCGGCGCTCCGCCCGACCCTGGCAACAATGGCAACCATCGGCGTCGTTTCGCTGCCAGGAATGATGACCGGCGTTATTCTGGGCGGCTCGAACCCTATGACTGCAATCAAGTATCAGATTGCGATTATGCTCGCTATCTTCTCTGGTACAGCCATTACCGTCATGTTCGCTATCTATCTTACCCTGGGAAACAGTTTCACAGAGTACGGCATATTAAAAAAAGACCTCTTCCTGTCCAAGAAGAAGTAGTCCTCCCGTTCACTCGTCCACTTCCCCTCTACACATTTCAGGAGCGACACAAATGATTGTGTCCTCATACAGCCCATTCCCGAAACGCATTGCCAGCACGGATAAGGGCGCGACCGGCATGAAATGCGGTTTTGAATTCACGCCCTTTATCCGTCGTCAATGGTTCCCCTGTTTCCCAGTCGGTTTCCTGGTACCAGTCGCCATATTCGTGATCCATCTGAAAATGGCAAACCCAATCAAAGGTTTTCACAAGGGCGTCAAAGTATTTGCCATCCTCCGTCCGCTTGTAAGCGTCGCACAATGCGTTAAGCAGCTCCGCCTGGGCCCACCAAGATTTTGCAAGGCGTTCCTCGCCCAAATGCCGCGCGTCAAGGACATGGCCCTCTATCGGTCCAAAAGCAGCCAAACCGCCGCGCTCGTTGTCGAACCCATACGCGAGCGCATGGTCTATCAAACCAAGCGCCACCTGGTGATACCGATCATCGCTGACAGAGAGAATAGACGCCGCCTCCCAGATAAACCACGCCAATTCAACATTCAATCCGTAGGATGTGGTCATTCGTCCCTGAGCATCACCAACGGGGCGCCAGTCCGCGTCGAAAGCAGTAATGGTACATCCATGGCCGGAATGAATGCCTTTGTTGCAAATGAGATCAAGCAGTCGGCGCAACCCGTCCAGGTGCTTTTCCTGGCCGGAAGCGCTCGCCAGATACATCATGCCCTCGAGCATGTTGGCGTGCATGTCAATA